>JAITDV010000421.1 GCA_031282385.1 Planctomycetaceae bacterium
TCATTAACGAAATAGAACCGTCCCCAATGTTTAATCCTAAAAAAATTATCAAAAATGAGCAATACACCGCATAGAGAAAAATTGATTGCAGCGATAGACAATCCAAAAGCAAATCAAGAGGTTGATATTTTAAATGAAGCCCTGAATGCTTATCATTCATGGATTAACAGTATGTCTCAATTGACTTCGACAGGGATTACACGTATTCAGGAAGTAACAATGTTATTGAACGAATATAAAGATTATTTAGAAGTAGATTTAATTGCGACAAAAGGGTCGGACTTTCTAAAACGACAAAAAGGACAGTTAAAACTGGATAACAGTGTATTGGAAGAATTTTTAATTCATCTCGTACACCCTTCTATTTTAAATAATTTGCCACAATTTGATTTGGAAACAGGTCCTCAAACTGCTTTTATGTCATTAGCTTTCAGACCATCCTCTATATCAAATTTGAATGATAAACCGGAAGTTGTTTTAAAACTGAAAGACCAAGACTTTACAATTGGAAAGACTATTCACTATAAATTTTCATCAGATGCAAACTTTAATATGCAAAAAACGATTGATGGTAAATTTTGTTTAGCTGTTTTAGCAGCAGAATGTAAAATCAATTATGATAAAACAATGTTTCAGGAATGTGCAGGTACGGCAGCAAGATTGAAACAAGGCTGTCCTATAGCAAAGTATTATGCACTCGTTGAATATTTGGATATGCAGCCGGAAGATACACGATTGACAGATATTGATAATGTATTTTTACTTAGAAAAGCCAAAAGGCTTCCGTTTGATAAAAGGAGTAATCTAGCAGAAGTAAAAGCACAACATAAAAACTTTCCTATTTCGTCAGATGTTATTGCTATGTTTGTTACAGAAATTCAAAACTTCATTAATGCAATCTGGTATGACCCAAATGAAGCATTGTCAAGAGGTTCTTTTGTTTAATAGTTGCCAAAACAATGAGGAAAGTACATGTTCCAAACTGTGATATAGCGGTTTTCAAGGTGTTATCTTGTACCATTGCTCTTATAGCTGTCAAAAGGAAAACAATTGGTAGAAAATAAATTACTTAATTACTTAAAAACGAAAATACCTCTGAATAATTACACGATTTTTTTATTGGTTGGAGTTATTGTTTTGAGTTTGTATTGGTTTGGCGTTGTGGTCGTGTTCAAGGTAAAGATTTGACCATGCGCTTGTTCCTTTGAGTGCGGCGTTATAAATCAGAACCGGCGAATTAATAAAATCGTCAAACTCCTCGAAATATTTCAACCGGTCATACGCAATCGTCCAAATACAATCTTTGTCATCCAATTCACAACGGCTTTTCATCGAACCGCCACAAGGTCCGTTACGCATATTTTTCGAACAACTATTCATCGGACAAAGATACGCAGTATCTGGAAGTCCGCAATCACCGCAATCCGTGCAGCCGTAAAGCGAATGTTTAACATCCTTTTCAATCCAATGAATCATTCGGAAACAAATACGGCAAAATAAATTTTTTCGATTCAAGAATTGAAAAATTTTCTTCATCACAGAATATAAACCGTGATTCCGACGAAACGCTATCGCATGAACCAAACGTGAAAAACGATAAAATAAATTAATATTTTTTGTTTTTTTCGGTTTCTTCAGAATCGGATTCAACGCCGGTAAACCGGATTCCAACCGATTAAACTCATTAAACTCCGACAAAGAATCTGTTTCAGAATCTGTTTCAAAAAGATAAAATTCATCTCGTTGCGGAAATTGAATTTCGTAATAAAATTGCTTCCAATCGTTACCGGAATATTGATGGGACAGTTCGATAATTTCAAAAAATGATTCCGGTTTCGTTATTCCTCCAAGATAGCCGGCAGCAAAACCAAGTCCCCTGAAAACAGCTAATTGTTTGGCGGCAAGTTCCCGAAAATACTGTTTCCCTTTATCGTGTCCGGCTGAATATTTTTCAATCTCCGAAAGCAATTTGTCGCTAACAACACAACCGGCAAGTTTACCGGCATTGAACATCGTCGCAACAGTTTTTGTCAAAACATATACATTACCAATAACAGGAATATCAAGATTTTGCAAACAGAGAAATTGCCGGATTTCATAGAATTTCCGCATATCGTAGCCTAATTGAGGCAATACCCATGCGGCGCCGGCACGGATTTTTCGTATAAGTTTGTAATATTGCGGAATGAGTTCATTTTCGTTTTGCTTGAACGGATTGACAACACAACCGGGAAAGAAAACGGTTGGCGTTAATTTTTCCGTAACGCCGCGCCGCGAAAGAATCGGGAGTCCGCGGTTCATTGAAGTGATCATGTCAAGCAACCCGACAGAATCAAGATCAAACACTCCGGCAGCAAGTTTAGGATAACCAGTTACAGGAAGATCGCCGGAAAGAGCAAGAATATTATTGAGTCCCTCCGCTGCGTAGCGCCAAAGATTTGACTCCAAACCTGCACGATTATAATCTTTACAAGCAAGATGCAAAATAATATTGGGCGCAAATTCCGATAATTGACCGGCAAGCCAGTCCGCCGGAAGCATCGGATTGCCGCCGGGATTGTCCGTAACAGAAACCCAACTGATTCGCTCATCCAATAATAACTCACGAGCAAAATCAACCGGAGAATAATTTCCCAATGTCGGAATTCCACGCGTTGTAACAACTTCCGCCCCCACCGAAAATCGCCGATCCGGTAAAACAGATTCTTGTAACTTTTCATAAAACGTCGGTTTCATCGTTTCAATAAACTAAAATTGTACAAAAAAATATGGTAATTATTCGGAATATTGTTGGGAATCTCTAAAAACTTATTTTGTCCACGAATTTCCAATAATTTTCACGAATATTCAGGAATTAAATTATTTGCGTAAATCCGCGAATAGAATAAATTTAGTGTCTAATTTTGTCAATCCTAAAATTTTGATAATTCTGCCAAAAAATGATTTTTAGAAGTTGCCTACAATTATTAGAGACGTCTTAATAATATTCATAATAACAAACAAATAATCTTTGACAACTATTTGAGATAATTCTTGGAGATGCCCAATAATTTTTTTGGTAATATTTCAAAAGATGATTTACATGACTTACAAATACTAATTTGTCTTATTGAAGCAGTTGCAAAAATGAAAATGATTGTACTATAATGAGTAGAGTGATTTTCAGTTACAGTTAATGACAAATAAGTCATGCACAAGGAGTAATTTGTAAAGATGTCTGGTATAAGAAATTTTCCATTTTGGAATAGTATGGGAATATTGCCCCCCAATTAAACCTGAAAAGTCGGGCGATAGTCGGGAACGTTCTCCATATCAGATTACTTTGTCTGATTTTTTTAATCACTTTACCCTGTCCCAAGAACGCGTTAAAATACTTAAAAGTTTTTTAACTTTTCGCAAAGAATTATATAAACTTGGGATTATTAGACCTTTTCGCTAACCTGTATGAGACCACCCCTGACCCCTCCGAAGGAGGGGAATAATTCGCCTCCGAAGGAGGCGTATTCTTATTCGCCTCTCTCGGAGGCATCTTCTTATTCCCCTCCTTTGGAGGGGTTAGGGGTGGTCTCGGAGGAGTTAAAGGCGGTTTTTCGTTGTAGGTTTTTTGTTGCGTTGATGTATTTTTAGGTTAGAAAAAAGGTCTATTAAAGGGAGTTTTCTAAAGAACCGATTTTGGGTATGACAATTTTCAAAAAACTTTGTTTTTGTGACATTATGTGTTTTGAAAAAGAAGGTTTTTAGAAGTTCTTTTTTTTGATTTTTTGTTGTGTGTGTTCTTCGATTGTCCAGCTTAGTCGTCCGAGGAAGCGAGCGTACAATATTGCGGAGGTTGACCAAGCTGGTATGGAGAGGACAATTGTTATTAGTGGATTGTCGGTCAAGTTTGCGAGCGTGATCAAAATTGCGCAACAACACACCGACATCAGGATCGAAATAAAATAGAACCGCAACCAAACGCCGGCACAACTAATCAACGATCTGCAAGTTGTTTTGCCGACAACGGCGAAGCTGGAATTATTTTCAATGCTGGACAAGAAGAGGATGGGGAAGAGGAGCAAGTTTGAACCGTATATTATTAGCGCTGATAACAATGTTGAATTGTTGCTGAAATATTCAGATGTAATTTCGAGCAAGTTGTTGAGGTAAGAGAGCAACAGGTATCCAGGCAAGGTTGCAAGGATGCTCAAGAGAGCCAACCAAATGAATATTGAGCCGAACTCAAAAAAGTTGAAGTTATTCCAATCTTCTTTTTCGGGCAAGTCGTTTCCGACCATTGTTACGGTGAACAGGGTGTAGAAAGTGTCGGCAAGGAACATCAGACCGTGCAACACAATTATACAACCGAACCCCGCACTTATGACGAAGAACAAACCGGGCAAAACAACGGAGAAAATTATTCCGCCAGCAATAAGACTAATCCCGATTATTGTACGTCCCCATAACATTGCACAGGTAAGAGGGACGAAAATCCGCGTCAAAAATGGATACTTTGGCAAACGTGGAAGTTTTGGGTCGGCGAGCAAGTATTTATCGGGGATTTGATTGAGGGGCGAGTTTGAGCGGGATTTTTTTGGGTTGGATTTTTTAGTGTGTAGTTCTTTGTCCAAAGAGCCGTCAACGAAGCGGTAATCTGTCAAGGTGCGGGTAACAGGTCTTTTTTCTGGTGTGGTTGATTGGTTGATGTCGTAGCTTTTGTTTGTGGTGAGGTCTGGTTTAATTTTTTCTGAGTTTGGGACGGGTTTGATTTCGTTTTTTGTTCCGCAATCCGGGCAAGTTTTGAAATTGCCGATTTCTGATTCGTGTGCGTACATTCGTGTTCCGCACAAGTTGCAGATTACCGGAACGAGTAAGCTGTTGTCCGAGTTCGAGTTTTCGTTGGCGAGGTCGAAAGTTTTTCCGCCTTCGAATACGGGTGGCAGTAATATTGATATGGGCGGCGTTGAAGTTGGTAGATTTTTGGGTTGTATGGGGACGGTTGTTTTGGTCGCACAATCGGGACAAGTCAATTCAGAGCCAATTTGTGATTCGGAGGCGTACATCAAGGTTCCGCAAAGTTTACAATAGACGCGGATGGTTTTGGTGAAATTTGTTGTGGTGTTGTTGGAGTTTAATTCGTATATGTCGGGGTTTGTTTGTGGTGTTGGTGTGGAGTGGTTAAATTGTTTTTGGTTTAATTTAGACCATTTTTCTTCGGCGAGTTTAAATTTTTCGGCGATTAAATCTGGGACGCGGACGTTGGTATTACAATCGGGGCAAGTAAGAATTTTTCCGATTTGTTCTTTGGAGACGGCGATGTTGGTGTTGCAGACGGGGCAACGTAAAGAGACGAATTTTTGTCGATTGGTCATAGTGCGGACGTCGATGGGTTTAGAATCTGTGGCGTAGAGTTCTGATTCGTCAACTTGTTTGATTGTACTTTGGTGCGGCACGGTTATTTCAAAGTAACAGACGGGGCAATACATTTTTTTTCCGACCTTTTCGTCATCAACTTTAATTTCGTGTTGGCAACGGACGCAGCGAAAATGGATCATGCGGGGAATTGATGGTTTAGGGGTGTGTGTGGAAGGGTTATGGATGAGAGGATTGGAGTTAACAAGCGGCAAATCTGAATTAACAAGTAACAAATTTGAATTAGCAAGTAACAAATGTCAACTAGTTAGGTCGAATTTTCATAATTTTTTTCAACAAATTAAAAAAATTTCAAGATTGCCATATTTTTTGACTTAGATTTATTGCAAAATGGACAAAATTTGCATAATTCACAAATAGAAATATTTTTTGCCAATTTTGAAAATTATGCTAATTTTTGTGAATTTCCTTAAAAATTTTCAGAATTGTTTTAGTCGATTCCAATAACTCATTACCTTTTGGTTTCTTATCAAAATTAATTGACAAGGAGTACCCATTCAGATGCTCAAACGAACTCGCCGCGAACAAGTTGGCTACCATTAAAACAACAAAAAGACTTTTTCAGGGACAACTATATATCAATCTTGACGGAACTTTTGCAAAATGGCATCTCAAACTGTAAATACGAGGGTTTGAAGTATTGAAAATTTCCGATTTTTGTCATATTATCGTATCAAATATTATTTTTCCAAAAATCGATATGCCGTAAAAACAAGGGTATCATAAATTCAGTTTCAATAATTTCTACATTTTTTGTTTCAAAATATGACAAAATTGAGCAAGATTTAATTATAAGCCATTTTAATAAAACTAGTTACAGATTTTGCAAAAATCCAATTATTTATTTGATTAAGTTACACAAATTATTGTCATTAAAACCCAAATACAATATGTTCCAACACGTTCTTCTACAAAATTATATTAAACTGAATACGGATAAAATTCATTCAGCGTTTGAGCGTTATGTTCTTTTTTTTCATAACACGGAACGTCAGGCGTATCTTCGGCAATGTAAAGAAACACAATTTCAGGAAGGTTTTTTGCGTGAACTTTTTGTCAACGTTCTTGGTTATAAACTGTTCCCCGATTCTGGTTACAATCTTATTACGGAAAAGAAAAACGAAACCAATTCTAAACGGGCTGACGGAGTGATTCTTATTAACGGCGATGTTCGGGTGGTTATCGAACTCAAAGATACCCGAACAACGGAT
>JAITDV010000457.1 GCA_031282385.1 Planctomycetaceae bacterium
ATCAACGCAACAAAAAAACTACAACGAAAAACCGCCTTTAACTCCTCCGAGACCACCCCTAACCCCTCCGAAGGAGGGGAATAAGAAGACGCCTCCGAATGAGGCGAATAATTCCCCTCCTTCGGAGGGGTCAGGGGTGGTCACCTACAGGTTAGCGAAAAGGTCTAATAAACATAAACATCATCCTAAAAACGAACTTGCAGGCGTGAAAATACTGTTCGTACTATAAATTGCGCAACTCAAGAGCGTAAAAGCCTGACTTCCGATAGGTAAGCAGGCGGCGGCAAATGAAATTTAAAGTGTGAACAGTTTAAATATAATTGCCCGCACAATTTCAAAAACAATTCCGAAAATAATTATTTACTTCTTCCGATTAAGTTTTGTGCAGCTTTGGTCAGGATTTCTTTTTCTGGATAGTCATTTTCAAAAATGCTCAATGCGTTGATTGCTTCGTTGACGTATCGTTTTGCTTCTGCTTCTGATTTTTCTATGCCTAGCAACGAAGGATAAGTCCATTTGTTTAATTCGGCGTCTTTTTTTACTTGTTTACCTGCGGTGTTTGTGTTGCCTTGTACATCTATCAAATCATCTGTAATTTGAAAAGCAAGCCCGAAATTTTTACCATAATCGTCAAGCGCAGCAACCCGTCTATTAGAAGCGCCGGCAATAATAGCACCAAGCCGTAACGAAACTCGTATCAAAGCGCCGGTTTTGCGGAGATGTATTCGTTCAAGTAATTCAATTGACGCGGAATCAGAATTACTGTTGTGATTTTTTTCGTTCGCAACATCATCCATTTGTCCGCCTACAAGTGCAGACGCTCCAGCAGCACGTGCCAACTCCACAGAACAAATCCCCGTAAGCGCCGGTGAAGATAACTTACCAAGCGTCTCAAACGCAAGCGGAATCAACGCATCACCAACTAGAATTGCTGTTGGTTCGTCAAATTGTTTATGACAAGTTGATCGTCCTCGCCGTAAATCGTCATTGTCTATTGCCGGCAAGTCATCATGAACAAGAGAATACGTATGAATCATCTCAACTGCACAAGCTGCCGGAACTGCATTAGAAGGATCACCGCCGCACAAAGCACACGCTAAAAGAACAAAATACGGACGAATACGCTTGCCAGGAGCAAGCAAACTATAACGTATCGCTTCCGCAAGACGAGTTGGACAATCTTCGTCAAATTGTACCGCTTCATCAAGTCCCTTTTCTATAAGACGTTGCAAGTGCCTCGTTCTAAACACCGGATATATCGGATCACTTATCCACATATAATATCAACTCACAATTAAAAATTTTTGTAACTAATAACTAACTATAGGCAACTTCTATACTGTTCTTACTATAAATTGCGCGGCTCAAGTGTGTAAAAGCCTGCTTTCCGATAAGTAAGCAGACGGCGGCAATGAAATTTAAAGTCTGAACAGTTTAAAACCTATTTTTTACAGAATTATCAAAATTTTCAGGATTGACAAGTTTAGACAATAAATTTATTTTATTTACGAATTGACACAAATTTGCACAAATTATTTAATTCGTGATCTTTCGTGAAAATTCGCAGACAAAATGAGTTTTTAGAAGTTGCCTCTACTTATAACTATTCAGCCGTTTGTTTTTAACTGTTCACAACTTAAATTTTGTTTACCGCCGTTTGCTTCGTTTCTACTTCCTAACACCTAACACCTTAACAATTTTGGATTACAGTTATTCCGCAACAGAATAGTTACTACATTTCTACAAAATGACCTGCGATTCCTGCTGCGGCAGCCATTGCGGGTGAAACCAGATGGGTACGTCCGCCTTTACCTTGTCGTCCTTCAAAATTGCGGTTACTTGTTGCGGCGCATCTTTCTCCGGTATTGAGCCGATCAGCGTTCATTCCAAGACACATACTACAACCCGCGTCCCGCCATTCAAATCCGGCTTCAATAAAAATCTTGTCCAATCCCTTACTTTCTGCCTCACGTTTCACCAATCCGCTGCCCGGCACAACTATTCCGCACACGCCATCAGCTATCCGACGCCCCTTGACAACCTCCGCCGCTGCAACCAAATCCTCTATACGTCCATTCGTACAAGAACCAATAAAAACACGATCAATTGCAATATCAGTTATTCGCATTCCGGCACGCAAGCCCATATAATTCAATGCAGCTTCAGCGGATTTTCGTTGTGCCGGATCGGTGAACGATTCTAAAACCGGAATCCGATCATAAACTGATACCACTTGCGCCGGATTTGTTCCCCAAGTTACCATTGGTGTAACTTGCGCAGCGTCAAATGTCCATTCCTTGTCATAAACCGCGTCAACATCAGACGCCAATTTTAACCAACGTTCTTTTGAACTTTCCCAATTATTTTTGTCTGGAGCATATTCACGACCTTGCAAATAATCAAAAGTTTTCTCATCCGGTTCAATCATTCCTGCGCGTCCGCCCATTTCTATTGTCATGTTGCAAACTGTCATTCGGCTTTCAATTGAGAGTGATTTGAAGGCAGAGCCGACGTATTCGACGACATAACCGGTTCCTGCTGATGTTGAAAGTTTGCCGATAATATACAGAATTAAATCTTTGCTGCTGCAGTTTGCGGGCAAGACATTTGTCCCGTGTATTTTTAAAGTTTTCGATTTTTTTTGTCTCAATGTCTGTGTTGCAAAAACATGTTCAACTTCGCTCGTACCGATTCCAAATGCCAATGCCCCAAATGCGCCGTGGGTTGCCGTATGACTGTCGCCGCAAACAATTGTCATGCCGGGTTGCGTTAAGCCAAGCTCAGGTCCCACAACATGAACTACACCTTGACGCGGGTCGTTCATGTCAAATAATTTGACTTTGAAATCCGCACAATTCCGACACAACGCTTCGAGTTGAGCCGCAGCAATCGGATCCGTAATCGGAGCTTTGCGATTTTGTGTCGGAACATTGTGATCCATTACCGCAAACGTCTTATCAGGACGGCGCAAACTACGATTCTCAATACGTAATCCTTCAAACGCTTGCGGTGAAGTTACTTCGTGTATAAGTTGCAGATCAATATAAATCAAAGACTCGTCACCAAGCTCCTCCGAATCATCAAGATCAATCAAATGACTTTCCCATATCTTTTGATACATAGTTTTGGGAATTGATTTTGGTATTGTGTTGGGGGCAGTAGTCATCTGTATTAGTTAATTTTAAGCTGGTTTATATTTGCAAATTGGAATTGGCGATTTGATTTTATGCACGTGTATTACCGAAGTCTTATAAACTGTTCACACTTGAATTTCCCTTTACCGCCGTCCGCTCACCTATCGAAAAGCAGGCAAAAGGTAAACGGAACTTAAAGTGTGAACAGTTTAAACCGGCTCAATATCATTAAATCAAATCAAACGGATTGAAAAGTATATAGAGCCGAAAAAAATATTCAACCGCCCAAACGAATCTTGCATTCTGATCTTTCATGAAAGATCACGAATTAAATAATTTGTGCAAATTCGTGTCAATTCGTGGATAAAATAAATTTATTGTCTAAATTTGTTTATTCTGAAAATTTCGATAATTCTGTCAAAAATAGGTTTTTAAAAGTTGCCTTTAGTTCAATTTTTTATCCCCGTTCCTTTACTCTTTAGAAAACTACAGTAAAATTTGCCTCCCTTTGTTACGGCATGCGCGATAGAATTCGGCAGTTTACAGCGTCAATGTTAGGATATGTTGATGCAGGTTGCAGTTGAACAATTTATACTGCGGATTATTTGATTGTTCTATAAATTGTGTTGCCCTGTTGCGTGTACTATAAATTGCGTGATTTAAGAGCGTAAAAGCCTGCTTCCGATATTAGGTAAGCAGGCGGTGGTAAACAAAATTAAATTGTGAACCGTTTAAACCATTGCAAATTACGTTAAACATTACAACAACTTCGGCAAAATTAGTTTGCTTGAGGTTACTGATATTTAGAATGTCAGTGATTTTGTTAAATGTAAGTTGCCCCAATTTTTTGTCCCCCAATAATGAATACATTTCCAACAACTCCGCAAAATGACCATCCAAAACCTACACAACGCCAACACAAAACCCCAATGCCGGAACAAAATCCGCAAGTTAGAGCTAGAAACTTTCTTGAAGTTCCGCTTGGTTACACTCCCGAAATGGCACAAACGGAAGCGTCTCGATGTTTGAATTGTAAGAAGCCGGCTTGTGTTGAGGGTTGTCCTGTTAATGTTAATATTCCTGCTTTTCTTACGTTGATTAAGAATGGCGAATTTGCCGTCGCCGCACGAAAAATCAAAGAAACAAACGCATTGCCCGCCGTGTGCGGACGTGTTTGCCCGCAAGAAACACAATGCGAATCCAAATGTATTCTTGGTAAAAAATTTGAATCTGTTGCAATTGGTCGTTGTGAAAGGTTTGCTGCGGATTATGAACGGGACAATCACTTGACTGAAATGCCCGAAAAAAAGCCGAAAAACGGAAAACGAATTGCGGTTGTCGGCGCCGGTCCTTCGGGATTAACGGTTGCAGGTGATCTTGTTATGCTTGGATACGGCGTAACGATTTTTGAGGCATTCCACAAAGCCGGCGGCGTTTTGATGTATGGTATTCCCGAATTTCGATTGCCCAAAGTAATTGTTGAAAACGAAGTGAATTATCTGGTCAAACTTGGCGTGAATCTTGAATTGAATCAAGTTATCGGAAAAACAATAACAGTTGATGAGTTGTTGAATGAGGACAAATTTGATGCGGTATATATTGGAGTTGGTGCGGGTTTGCCCATGTTGCTCGGCATAGAAGGCGAAGATTTAAGCGGAGTTTATTCGGCAAACGAATACTTGACGAGATCAAATTTAATGAAAGCATACAACTTTCCAAATAACGATACGCCAATTGTACGCGGTAAAAATGTGTGCGTAATTGGCGGCGGTAATGTTGCGATGGATGCGGCACGGAGCGCAATGCGGCTTGGGGCGGACTCGGTTAAGATTGTTTATCGGCGTTCGCTGGCAGAGTTGCCGGCAAGAAGTGAAGAAATTCACCACGCAGAGGAAGAAGGAATCGAATTTTTGTTTTTGACCAATCCGGTTAAATACTTAGGCAACGATGAAGGCAGAATCAAAACAATGACTTGCGATAAAATGGAACTTGGCGAACCAGATGCTTCCGGTAGAAGACGCCCTGTCAAAATTCCAAATTCAGAATTTGCAATAGAAACTGAGTGTGTAATTGTTGCAGCTGGTGCGTTGGCAAATCCGCTTTTGACAAAAAACACTCCCGGATTGAGCTTGAACAAGTGGGGTTATGTAATTGCCGACGAGGCAACCGGCAGGACAACCAAACCGCGAGTTTGGGCTGGTGGCGACATAGTTACCGGCGCCGCAACTGTTATTCTTGCAATGGGTGCAGGTCGCGCTGCTGCAAAAAATATAAACGAATTCCTACAAAGCCCAAATCAAAATTGGTAATAAATTGTTTGTAATATAAATTGCGTGACTCAAGAGCGTAAAAGCCTGTTGCCGAGAGGTAAGCAGACGGCGGTAAAGGAAAATTCAAGTGTTAACAGTTTAGTTACAGGAAATTTACAGTACGAGCAGTATATAAATTGTATGTATGACTCAAGAGGGCATAAGTCTGAATGCCGATAAGTGAGTGAGCGGCGTTAAACGAAATTACAGTGAGGACATTTCAAAACATTTATCCCCCCCGTTCACATTGTGGTTTAAGTTTGGTATGATTCCGCCTTCGTGGCTGAATTTATTTCAGCGTTGAACCAGAATGTAGCAACCAAATAAGGCACAAGGGTATCAAATTGAAACGTGCGATTATTAGTGATATTCATAGTAATTTGGAGGCATTCGAAGCTGTATTAGCGGATATTGCTTCGCAGGGAATTACGGAAATTTACTGTTTGGGCGATCTTGTCGGTTATGGACCGAATCCGATTGAATGTATTGATTTGATGCGGAAGTCCGTGAAAGTATGTCTGCTTGGCAATCATGACCAAGCAACACTTTTTGATCCCGAAGGTTTCAATCATAGTGCGGAACGTGCGATTTTTTGGACACGTGATCAACTTGAGAATCCAAATTTGAGCGGAGCTAGTGAGCGTTGGGATTTTTTGAATGAGTTGCCGCGTCTTTGCAGGGAAGAATCTTTTATTTTTGTTCATGGTTCGCCGCGAAATCCGCTTAACGAATATGTCTTTCACGATGATATTTATAATGAACGTAAAATAGAACGGCTGTTTGCGGTTATTCCGAAATATTCGTTTCAAGGTCATACGCATGTACCTGGGATTTTTACGGAAAACCGTGAATTTTTCACGCCGGACGATATTGATGGGCGTTATGTTTTGGGAGACAGAAAAGCGATGATCAATGTCGGTTCGGTAGGACAACCGCGAGATAGAGACCCGCGAGCGTGTTATGTTGTGCTTGAGGGATCGTTGGTTGTTTTTCGCAGAGTGGAGTATCCTTTTGAGAAGACTATTGAAAAAATCACTGCTATCCCTGATCTGGATAATTATCTGGGTCAACGTTTACGTGACGGCAAGTAAGTTGTAAGTTAATTTTGTTTTGTAACTATTCAGTCACGGGATTCAATTGTTTAGGAAAAATGGTTTAGGGTTTAAGGAATAGGAACGAAGCAAACAAAAACGCAGCGTTCTAAAGTAAACACCCTTTATTTATCCAATTTCCCTTAGTAGCAAATAAGGGATTGGAATATTAGAGGCGTTCGGAAAATGATGTTGTTCCGTGCGGATTTAAATTGTGAACAGTTTATTACATTTAATTCTAATATACGTCGGTATAACAGTGTATGTAAGTTTTTTTCAGTAGGGTTGTATGCATTTCACTTTTGGTCAGGAACAGCGTCTGGAACAGAAACAGATACTGACACAACGGATGATCCAGTCAATGGAGATTCTACAGTTGCCGTTGTTACAACTTGAGGAACGGATCGAAGAAGAGTTGGAGAAGAATCCGTTGCTTGAGCTTGAAAGTGAAAGTGAAAGTGAGTCTAGTGATGATTTTGACGAGCGGTTATCTGAAGCCGACGATTATTCTGATGCGGATACTAGTTCAGGCAATGAGTCGGCGGAAGAGTACAATTCTGAATATTCCGCTGAAATTGATTCTGTTGATTCTGACAATTTGCCTGAAACAATTACTCCTGTAACAATAGATGTGGACAATTTGCCCATTATTGGAATGCAGAAAGATTTTCAAATTGCGGATGATTTTGCGCAAACTTATGCTGACACAATTGACGAGGCGCCGGCAAGATCGCAGAACTGGCTTGAAGACCAAGATGAACGGCGAAATGATACAATTGCGAATATTCCGTCGCATTCGCAGACGTTGCAGGAGTATTTGACTGATCAACTTTCGTGGTTCGATTTTTCTGATGAGGTTAAATCAATGCTTGATCGGATTATTAATAATCTTGATCAAAATGGTTATTTTCCGTATGACATGGAGGAGTTTCTAGGGTCGAGTTCAGAATTGGAGCAGCAATTATTTGCGGAGGCAATGCGTATAATTCACAAACTTGATCCGCCCGGAATTGGGGCAAAGAATTTGAAAGAATGTCTTATTTTGCAGATTGATTTGAAGTCGCCGAATTGTGATGTGATTCGGGTTTTGATTCAATCTCATCTTGAGGATATTTCCAGCAATAGAATACCGCAAATAGTTCGGGCAACCGGATTTCCAATGACGCGAATTCAAGAAGCAATAGCAGAATTGCGACGTTTGAAACCGCGTCCAGGTTCAGAATTTTCAGGAGAAGCGGCAGCGACAATTATTCCTGATGTTATTGTTGAGAAAAATGATGAAGGACGTTATGTGGTACGGCTTGAGGAAGGGCGTTTACCGCATTTGCGGATAAATGATCAATATCGGAGTTTGATCAAAAATCGTGAGACTGACAAAAACACAAAAGAATATATCAAACAACACGCAGGTTCGGCACAATGGCTACTTGACGCAATCGAACAACGTAGAGCAACATTGTTACGAGTTTCGCAGGCAATTGTTGATTATCAGATCGATTTTTTTGAACAGGGCAATCACGCAATTAAACCGTTAAAAATGCAGCAGATTGCTGATGTTGTCGGAGTTCATATTACAACAATATCAAGAGCATGCGATAACAAATGGATGATGACTCCGCAAGGCGTGTATCCATTTAAGCGATTTTTTAGCGGAACGATTGCGGCGTCGGATGGAGGAGACAATGTTTCACAAGATGTAGTGCGGATTAAATTGCAGGAGATAATTGACGACGAGGACAAAAGTACGCCATTGAGCGATGAAGCAATTGTCGAACAACTAAAAGAAGCCGGAATTCAAGTTGCCCGAAGAACAGTTGTAAAATACAGACAATTACTAAATATCCCAAGCAGCAGAGTAAGAAAATCATGGTAAACAAAATATAATACGTGAACAGTTTTACTGTTCGTACTATGAATTACGTGACTCAAGAGTGTGAAAGCCTGCTTTCCGATAGGCAAGCAGGCGAAGATAAACGAAAATTCAAGTATGAACGGTTTAAAACGAAGCGTTCAAAAATAAACAACCCTTATTTATCCATTTCCCTTAGTAGCAAACAACGCCCATAAAATGCGCCCTTATGCCCTTATTCTTTTGATGGTTTTAAGGCAATATCGAACAAAACATAAGGGTGCGTTGGGGGGAATTTTGGGCTGCTAATGGGGAGTTTGACAAATAAGGGTCGGAATATTGGAGCCGTTTGGAAAATTACATTGTTCCGCGCGGATTTAAAGTGTGAACAGTTTTATATAATTTTAACTTGTACTTTTTCAATTCTTCGTCTTGTTGCTTCTATGACGGTGAAGGTTGCTCTTTGTGATTCGTGTTCGTATTCGACGGATTCACCGACTTCGGGTACGTGTCCCAATGTTGAAAAAATGAAGCCGGCAACAGTATCATAGTCCTCTTCTTCAGGCAATTTCAAATGCAACGTCTCATTTAACTCGTCAACTCGTACCTTGCCCAAAATTTCAAATGTATTAGTTTCAATTTCGCAAATATCTACTGTTTCTACCATCGGATCATGTTCGTCAAGAATTTCTCCGACGATCTCTTCCAAAATATCTTCCAAAGTAACAATACCGGAAACGCCGCCATATTCGTCAAGAACAATTGCAAGATGGCTTTTTGTGCGTTGTGTTGATTCTTCTTCGGATGTCGGCTTTGTATTTTGAAATTCTTGCAGCAAGGTTGCGACTGGTTTTGTTTCGGGAACAAAAAGAGGTTCTTTCATCAATTCAGTCCAAGCTCGGCGGTTGTCGGCATCGGATATCGCAAGTTCTTTGAGAATATCTTTTGAATGAATTACGCCAACTATTTCATCACGATTCTCGCGATAGACAGGGATACGCGAATGCGGAATAGTTATTACTGCGTCAAGCATTTCTTCCCAAGTCAAGTTATCGGGGATGCTTTTCATGTCGGTACGCGGTGTCATAATTTCTGAGACAATAAAATCGCCAAGTTCCATCACGCCTTCTATCATTTCTCGTGCGTCTTCTTCTAGCAATCCCTCTCGATGTCCTTCCGTTACCATCATGCGAATTTCATCTTCAAATGCCGAACCTTCGTCGTCGTCTTCTTCTGATTCGCCAGCAAGACGATGCAAGAAAACATCAAAAAAACGATCAGACAAAATAAACGGATACAAAATAATTGATAACGCTTCCCATATTCCCCACGTGTAGTAAATAATATGCGTTCCCCAGATTTTGGACACAGCTTTCGGAATCCAAAACTCGACTCCGGCAAGAAGAATTATTGCAACAATAATCAAAATCAGCCAACCTTGATACACAATAAAAAATCCGTTCTCAATTCCGCTAACCGCCAATTTATTGTCCTGAATCAGAAACAGTATCAACCCAACCAAAAATATCACAACACAAATAAGCCGAAATACTCCCGCCGTAATTGCGGCAGTGTCATGATATTTTAATATGCGTGAGATTTTTTTTGTTGTGTATTCTTTTTTGGCGGTTGTTTTATCGGTGGTATCGTTTGATTCGTTGTTGGTGTTAGTTCCTCGGTCGGTTCCGCTGTGCAAATAAAAACCTTCCAATGTATGCCGTGAAAAAGACCGAAGCGACATTGCGCCAATCGATAAAAAACATATCAAAATAAGACCAAATACAAAAAAACAGATCATTTTGTATGGTTAAGTTGTAGGTAGTAAGTAAACTGTTCGTACTATAAATTGCGCGACTCAAGAGCATAAAAAAACTGCTCCGATAGGTAAACAGGCGGTAACAAAGGAAATTTAAAGTGTGAACAGTTTAAAAGGTGGTTATGTACGGATCGTACTATAAATTGTGTGATTCAAATGCGTAAAAGCCCGCTTTCCGAAAAGTAATCAGGCGGCGAATTGTATATTCTCAATAAAAGTTTACAATACCCCCGCATCCAATTCCAGAAAAAAACAAACAATTGCAAGTACAACTTAGGGGAACTTCTAAAAACTCATTTTGTCCACGAATTTTCACGAAAGCTCACGAATTAAATAAGTTGTGAAAATTTGTGTCAATTCGTGGATAAAATAAATTTATTAGACCTCATGTTACGCAGGGGCTAAATATCAGTTTTTCCTTCGCCGCCTGCGGGGTGAATGAAATTTTTATAATAGTTACTTGAATAGTTACAAATTAAATAGACAGTTACTAAGTGGGCGGGAAAAAAATTTCCAATTATACGGGATGTTGTTTTACCGATTTTTTCACTTACGGTACGTAACATGAGTTAAGAAAAGACCAATTTAAATTTCCACTGAAATATTATTAAATTTGAAAAATTTGTCTATCATGTCAGGAGTTCTTGCTTACCATTTGTTCCTAACCACTAATATTTTGTCGGTATCCTGCTAATGGATAGTTACGTTTAATGAATGAGAATTACAATTGGCACTAATAAATTCAGACACATAATCATCGGCACAAAATATCGTTCCGGCACCAACATAAAAACACGCCTGCCTATCAATACACCGGCAATTAAACCCGGAAGCAAAATTAAATCTAACATAATTGTACTTTGATCTATCATCCTTAAACCCGGAACCAAACCTGCAATCAATGGTAATTTTGTAACATTAATTATGAAGAAAAATACTGCCCATGTTCCCATGAAATCTTTTTTGTTCATATTTTGTGCTGCCAGATAAATACTCATTACTGGACCTGCGGCATTACCGGCTTGTGTTGCGAATCCGGCAAAGAAACCCATTGTCCAAGCGAAAACAGGCGACTTTGGCACATTGGTCAAACGCAACAACTTCCGAAATAACTCAAACAAAACCAAACAAATCACAAGCACAGATAAAAATACTTTGAACACATAATCATCAATACACCACAAAAAAAACGTACCGCCAACAATTCCAATAAAAACTGAAGGAAGCATAAACCATATCCGTTTCCAATCCGCATCACGCCAATAATAAAAAACCGCAAAAGAATCCGCAATCACTAAAAGCGGTAACACCGCACCTGTTGATAATTTCTCTTGCCCATTAAAAACAGACAACATCACAATCACTCCAAGTATCCCAAGACCAGGTACTCCGGTCTTTGACATACCAAAAAACAACGCCGCTATAAGACCAATAATAATATTCATTTTAAATTGTTTACATGTTAAGCTGTTCATACCTTACATTGCCATCGTCACCGTCTGTTTACCTATCGGTAAGCAGGCGGCGGTAGAGGAAAATTCAAGTGTGAACAGTTTAAAATCTATTTTTGGCAATGGGCTGAAAGCTCAACATCATTAGCGTAGGGCGTTGCCCTGTGTTATTGATTCAAGGCGTTCAGCCTTATTGCTCACAATACAACACAAAAAACATCTACTGAATAGATACATCAAATTTTATGTTCACGACTGAATAGTTACGTTTTTACTTTATTTGTGCCAATCTTTCATAAAATCTGGGATTTCTTCTTTATCTTGAATTTTTATATGTTCTTTTAATGGCGGATTGGCTTCTAATAATTTGTCGTGTCCAAGATTCATTATGTAACGCCACATTGAAAATTGTTTTGAATCCCATTGATTTAGTCTCCATTTGAAAGAGTCTGCAAGTTTTTTAATATCATCCGGCGCGTCCTATTCTTTTGCACCTCGTGTTGATGCGGCATAAACCGCAATACGATATTTCCATTGCAAATCAATAGCATCTGCGTTTATCCATTTATTGTCAAGCATCTCCCAAAATTCCAATAAGAATTCGTTTTCTGCATCTTCAAAATAATCTGGAAATTGCGGCGGTTGATATTTGCAATGTAATTTTGGTATTCCAAATTTTGTGTCTTTGGTAGGTTTTCCGTGTATTTGTTGTACGAAAATTCCAGACATGATTGTGTTGAAACTGTAATTGCGGTCAATCTTGACTAGATATTTAGCAGGACCGTTGACAATAAATTGTTTATAAGTTCCATGCCAAAAATCTTTCACACGCGTTTTGACAAGAGGCGTAACTTTTACAGCTTGTGCTTCTGCATACTTGCCCAAAACATGACGGTCTGAATCAACCTCACTGTAACCTTTTTCCGACGGATAAATCTCAATCAAATAATCTCGGAAACGATTATTGTGTTCATGCCCGTCCATGTTGACAAAATACATTCCAAGCCGAAACACTCCCGAATGCTTTATTTCCAAAACATACCACAAATCGGGACCGTCTTTTGACCAAACATAAGCTTCGCCGTGATCGTCCCATTCGGCAAACCGGCGGTAGCCGTTGAGCGGATCGTAAAGCGCGCGGAAATCATCTGTTTTAAGCCGGTAAACCCAACGCCGTAAGTCATCATTCGCTCCGTGATTCGGTCCTATAAATCCAGTTACATTGTAGAAATCGCGGCTATGATAAACGTACCTGTCAAGCGGCGCAGACATCGCGCAAAGTATGCCCCATTCGTTTGAAATTCTGCCAAGCCATGCAGATTCGGTTTTATAATCGTCTGCCCAATATGCAGCGTAAGTTGCGGGTAATTTTTTTGATGTTGCCGCGAGTGTGTATGATAATTTTTGCAGGTCGTCAAATGTCAATGCTTTTTGCGGCGATGGAAAATCGGATGTTGCGGCGGTGTTAGTGCCGGCAATGTTGACTTGTTCAATTTTTGTTTCAGAAATTTGAGTTGTTTCAGAAATTGTTGTGTCTGTTTTTTGCAAGCTGACAATTCCTGCGCCGTATGAACCGAGCAGATATTGTCCGTTTGGCAATGGGCAAATTGCAGTTATGTAATTATCGGGCAAGTTGACGGATTTATTGTTACAAAAAATCCGTTCATTTGTTTTCGGGTTGAAAATTACGCATCCTTTTGTGCGAGTGCCGTAGATTAAATTGCCGGCGGCGTCTTCGGCTAGCGACGTAATATAATCTTCCGGCAATAAACGTGTGTCAATAATTTCAGGCGGCGCAGGTTGAAATTCTTTTGGTGCGCCGCCGTAGAGACCGCGTATTTTATCGGCGTAATCTTTACCGCGCCAGTAGTAGAGTTGTTTAAGGGCAATATCGGATTGTACTAGACCTGCGGATGTAGCTATCCAGATTCTTTGTTCTTTATCAACTGTACTATTTTTTGTAACAATAATATCATTGATCTGATTTGATGGCAAGCCTGAACCAGCCCAAAGAAGCGGTACTGGGCTGCGTTTATCTGTTCCGAATCGATGGGGAGCGGATATATTTTTGGCGAGTTTATATTCGCTTTTTTTATCGCGGTTAAAAATTGACAATCCGTAACATTGCGAACCAACGATCAATGTCCCGTCGTTTTTGAACGCAATTGCTGCAATTTGCGATTCGGGCAAACCGTCAGCTTTAGTGAAGTGTTGCCAAGTATCTTGTTTTTGCCGATAGCGGGTTATTCCGCCGGAGGTTGCCAGCCAGACGTCGCCGTCAACAGGGCAAATTTCTATATCAAAAATACGATCGCCTATCGGACCATCGGCAATATCGTACAATTGAAATTTATTGTTATGAAAAATAGAAACGCCAACATTTAAATGTCCTATCCACAATCGACCAAGTTTATCGGTTGCGAGAGCGTAGGCGTTGTTATTGGGAATACGGTTTGTGATTTTGTTCGGGTCATAAACATTCTGACTGAAATGTGTAGGTTTTTTGTCTTTTGCAAAATGATAAAAGCCGTCACATTCTGTACTGATCCAAGCTCCGCCGTTGCCGTCCGAGATTATTGTAACGATAAATCGTGCATCAATTCCTTTCAATTTTGTTACTTTATAAGTCGGCGGATTCGGCTTGGCTTCGTCAACTTTATTTTGAGCAACAACCAAACAGAAATTGACCGCACTCAAAAAAATAAACAACAACACACAACAAAATAATCTCATCATCTTTTTAATTCCTTTGTTAATTTTTAAACTGTTCACACTTTAAATTTCCTTTACATGGCGGCGTAATTATGGTTTGGGTTGTGTGGTAGTTATGGGTTGAGGATTTGTTTGTTCTTGAACGTATTTTTTATCTTCGTATCGTAGGGAGTTGAATCGGACAACAGTTTTTTTACCGTTTGGTTTTTCGAGAGTAACAAGATTCTTGCGTTTATCAAAAGAAACAAATTCGGCAAAAGTCCGAAACCTACGTTTTTGAGATTCCCAATAACGAAACTTCTTATACGGAATTTTCAATTCCATCAATATTTTAACCTTCTCCGCCGCCGGATACTTAGACTTACTAAATAACTCCAACAACTCTTCATCCGCACGAGGTTCAAGGGAATATAATTCGACAAGATAGTTGTGTGATTCTTGGAGAGTTTCTTTCTGTTGTGTGATTAACGATGTTTGTAACTCATAATTTATTTTATCAAGTTTCCATTTTTTTTGAGCGGCGAGGACAAATTTAAATTTTTGGTCGTATTGTTCAAGTTCGAGTTTTTGTTCGTTTGTTAATTTATTTTTATCTTTGATGATGTTGAGTTCGATTAATCTGTTTATGTTCCAATCAAAAAAAAACGTTGGGTGTGGATAGGCTGGGAAGGTTCCTGTATTTTCATATATTGTAAAAAAGCGATTTGTTTTTATAAGTTTTTTGTCGGTAACATTAACATAAAAATCTTGTAATCGTATCAATTCGCCGGCTAATTTTTTACGATTTATCTTTAAATCTACGAATTTATTTTCGCCTTCGGAATTAGCCAATTGCAATAAATTTGAAATATTAGAACAAGTAGTTTTGAACATTTGGTCAGGTATCGTTCTTGAATACTTTACATCAAGATACCAATCATCAAATGGAAAGTTGCGATCATCTATATTCAGACCAATACTGCTAGGCTCATAGATACTGCCGGACAAAATAGATTCTTCATATTTTTCCAAAGATAACGTTACAAAATACGGCTCATATTTCGATGACGTAATCGCAAGTGAATCTTTCAACTCCTCCCCATAAACAAAAAAATTAATGAAGTAAATCAAAATCACTATTTTTATAATTTTAAATATTTCTGTCATTCTATCTTTTATTAAAAATGTTGTTTTTATTTAATTTTCCCACACTAATAGGACATAGAGGATGATTGGTCTTCAACTGCGGCGGATGCTGTTGCATTACCTTTGGTAATTGACATCGTACCTTCAGCAGTTATATGATAAATTCCGCCAATTCATCAAATGAAAATTTATCCAGGTCTTCAGCCTTTAGTTGCAATTCCTGATTATTCCACTTTACCTCACAGTAAGCGACATTGTTACTTTGTACAACAGATAACAATAAAAAAAATATGAAGGTAATCAATAGACCTTTTCTCTAACCTAAAAATACATCAACGCAACAAAAAACCTACAACAAAAAACCGCCTTTAACTCCTCCGAGACCACCCCTAACCCCTCCGAAGGAGGGGAATAAGAAGA
>JAITDV010000460.1 GCA_031282385.1 Planctomycetaceae bacterium
TCTTCTTATTCCCCTCCTTCGGAGGGGTTAGGGGTGGTCTCGGAGGAGTTAAAGGCGGTTTTTCGTTGTAGTTTTTTTGTTGCGTTGATGTATTTTTAGGTTAGAGAAAAGGTCTAATAAATAAAAATATCATGGTAACAACGCCTCTATTGTAGATGAACCCAAATTCGTAATATTGTCATAGTCTCCGTCATCTAATTTTGAACCATTTGTTATTCGATCCGCCTGCGCGGTCTTTCCAAACTTTCCATCCGCGCCGGGATGAATCAATTGAAACGTTTCTGAGTTATGCCATTTATCTGGTTTATCTGATTCTTCTGATTTTTCGTAATAATATGGAGAAGCTGTTCCATACGAATCCGATGAAAATGTTTCTTTCCAAATCTCGTTTGTATCATTTTTGTACGCATTAGCTCCTCCACCCTTTTTTCCTCGAAAATAAACTACCGGTCCATCTTTGCTTCCCATACTAATGACAATACGTTTTTTATTTTCAATTTCACGAACATTCTTATCTTCAGATAATTCGATAAAAACTTCATTGTCAAATGCATCTGAATTAGTATCATTTACAGTAAAAGGAGTAGTCTTATTCACACTAAATCCGCAATATTTACCATCTTTATTGCTAAAACCGCCAAGCCAAAATACAAGTGAATCCTTATTATTTGTATTCGGAATTTCTGTATCTGCACATCTGGGCCAGCGTTTTTTTATATGTCTTGCAACCGCCTTTTCATCTGCCAACATTGGCGGGTATTCTCCGAATTTACTTTTGTACATTTCTAAAGCCATTTCAATTTCATTTATTTTCATTCTTACTGTTGTAACTCTTGTTGTTGCTATGACTCTGAAAGCGGCGGCAGTGATTAAGGTCGCGAGAATGCCGATGATTGCAACAACCACCAATAACTCCACCAACGTAAAACCATATCTATATTGTTTGTGCCGTTTGTTGAGAATAACTTGCGTTTTTTTCTCGTTTGTTACAAATTGCACCGGCAGATAATTTTCGTTACAATAATTCTTGTATAAATTACACATAATTTTCTCCTGTTTTTAATGATTAAAAAATTTTTCCGAAATTCACACGTCTGACATGGAAATAGCGGATAGCGGATAGTTTCAAACTGTTCACACCTGAAATTTCGTTTACCTTTACCTGCTTACCCATCGGGCTATTCGCCTATCGGAAAGCAGGTTTTCATGCTCTTGAGTTACGCAATTTGTAGTATGATCAGTTAGTTGCAAAGTAACAGAAAATTGAAATATTCCATAAACCACAACTTAAAATCCACTATCCACTATCCACTATCCACTATCCACCCACTTTATCATGATCCGGGGCTGCCGGACAAGTTCGTAATTAGCGAAATCAACGGTAAAAACAACGCAATAACAATAAATCCAACCATACCTCCAAGAAACATAACCAACAACGGCTCAATAATACTCATCAACGCATTCGTTGCCGCCTCAACTTCTTGATCATACGTGTCTGCAATTTTATACAACATTGTGTCCAGTTCGCCCGTTTCTTCACCCACATCTACCATGTTCACCACCATATCATCCAGTATCCGCGCATTCAACCTCGTCGCATAAACCAACGCCCCAACTCCCGGAATAAAAAACGTAAAATACGCCAACGCGCCAAAATGAAACGGCGGCTTTGAATACATTTTCATCGGATTCGCTATCGTATCACCATCGCGAATTGCCTCCAATATACGTTGATACATTAGCTCAAATACCGCATTGTTACTCGTCTCCTTCGTAATATGCAACGCCTCCAAAATCGGTACCCCGCTCGTAACCAACGTTCCTAAAGTCCGCGTTGTCCGCGCTACTGTTGTCTTCTCTATCAACGTCCCAAAAACCGGTAACTTCAACATAAAAAGATGCCACCCAAAACGCCCATAATCAAACCCCGTCGTCAACTTGACCATAAGCCAAATCGAAAACGGAATCAACGGAATCAAATAAAAGAAATTCACAACAAATTTCGAAATCGCAATCAACAATAACGTCATCATCGGTAACTTCAAACCAAATTCCGTAAATATCGTCTCAAACTTCGGCACAATAAAATACATAATAAATGCCAAAATCCCTACCGCGAATCCAACAACGCAAATTGGATACGTCAACGCCGATTTAACCCTCGACTTCAACGCCTCCGACCGCTCAAGAAATTCCGCAAGACGCTGTAAAATAGTTTCCAACGCCCCGCCCGCCTCGCCTGCTTTGATCATGTTCACAAACAACCGATTAAATGCCTTCGGCGCCTTTGACATTGCCTCCGATAAACTCGACCCGCTCTCAATCTCTGTCGTAACATCTATAAGCGCATTTTTAAGCGGACCAGGTTTTGCCTGCGTCATCAGAATATTCAGACTGCGTAAAATCGGCAGTCCTGCATCTTGCAAAATCGAAAGTTGCCGAGTAAAAATCGCCAATTGTTTCGACCTAACTCCGCCAAACGTGCGTGTTTTGCCGGTTGCTCCCGCTTTACCTGACTTTGCCTTACGCTCTTTGTAAATTGATATCTTCGTCACCTGATAACGCATGTGACGTATTGTAGCCAACGCCTCATCTTCAGTCGCCGCCTCAATAATATCATTTATCTCATTACCCTTCTGGTCTATCGCCTCAAACTTAAACTGTGGCATTTTAGTACCCTCACAAACTTGGTTAAAAATTAATTCGGAATTATTTTTTTATATTTTTGTAACGAAATTTCTTTTGTAACGAAAATACACCGCGTCCAAAATTATGCTAAATTTTATTGCTAAATAATATTGAAACCCGACTCCACAATTCCAAATCCTAATACAATCAATCCACAACAGTTTCCCTAACAACTTCATCAATTGTAGTTATTCCGTTATAAATTTTTTGCAATCCCGCTTCTCTCAACGTCAACATTCCATTTCTCGCAGCAGCAGCTCTCAAATCTGCCGCCGAAACATTGTGTATTATCAAATCCCGTATCTCATCGTTGATTAACATAAATTCATGAATAGCCGTCCGCCCTTTGTATCCAGTGTTATTACAAGTTGAACATCCTCTGCCCCGATAAAAAAACTTGCCCTGAATCTCATTTTGCGAAAGTTCCAACTCCGCAAGCTGCTCCGGCGTCGGCATATATTTTTCCCTGCAATCTTTACAAATTGTCCTTACTAATCGTTGCGCTAATATTGCCTCAACAGTTGCCGTAATCATAAACGCCGGTATGCCCATGTCCTTGAGCCGCGTTACCGTACTCGGCGCATCGTTTGTATGCAGCGTACTAAAAACCAAATGCCCCGTAAGCGACGCCTGAATCGCAATCTCCGCCGTCTCCCGATCCCGAATCTCCCCAACCAAAATAATATCCGGGTCTTGACGCAATATCGAACGTAAACATTGGGCAAACGTGTTGCCGATGTCAGCATCAATCGGCATTTGAATTATCCCGTCAATATCATATTCAACAGGGTCTTCCGTCGTCATCAATTTGTCCGTAATCGCATTAAGCTCCGAAAGTGCCGCATACAACGTCGTCGTTTTGCCCGACCCCGTCGGTCCCGTAACTAACACAATTCCATTCGGACGTTCAAGCACCTTGCGAAAATCCCGCAACAACGTCTGATCCATACCGACTTTGTCAAGGTTAAGCATAACAACCGACTTGTCAAGTATCCGGCAAACCACACTCTCCCCAAAAAGCGTCGGCAATACACTCACCCGCAAATCAATCGGATGCCCACTCACAGTCAACCTTATCCGCCCGTCTTGCGGTAACCTCCGCTCCGCAATATCAAGACTCGCCATTACCTTTATCCGAGTTGTAATCGCCGAAGCTAAATGACGCGGCGGAGGTACCATTTCATAAAGCGTCCCATCCGCCTTGATACGAATCTTAAACTCCTCCTCAAACGGCTCAAAATGTAAGTCACTCGCATGATCACGTATGCCAAGCAAAAAAACCATGTTGAGCAACTTCCGAACCGGCGCCGATTCACTCAACGCCTCAATACTCGCTAAATCAATAGTTCCTTGTTCTATTGCCGTCGCCGCATCTTTGAGCGCCTTGTCCCGCTCCATGTCAGCAATCAACGACTCAACACTCTCAACATCGGACGCATAATACCTGTCAATAGCAGTCTTGATTTCCTTAGGCGTCGCAACAACTGCACGAATCTCATAGCCAAGAAAATTACGCAACTCATCAAGCGTCATAATATTCTGCGGCTCACACATCGCAACCGTCAATATATCGTTACGAAAACTCACAGGTATCACCTTGTACAATTGCGCCATCGGTTCGGTCAACTGTTGCAATACTTCAGGCGGAATAGTAATATCACTAAGCACTATCACCTGCAAACCAAGCTGCTCCGCCAACGCCGCCGCAACTTGATCATCACTAAGATAACCCATCGAAATCGCCGTTTGACCGATCATCTCATTGTGCCGATGCAAATGCTCCTCAAGCAACAACTCAAGCTGCTCCTCCGTAATATAATTAAGATCAACAAGAACTTGACCTATCTTACGCTTTAATGCCATCGAATTATTTTAAGTTAAATGTTATTTGAAAAATCAAAAATTAGTAATAACGTTCATGTTTGTTATGTCTCTTTTTTTAATTAGGTAATGAGGTTGTTGCGGTGAGCATCTTGGTTACTGATGTTGTTTTGTTTAGGAAAATTAGGTGGAAATGAGGTTATCGTTCACTTCTTTTAAAGTTATTTATTGAAAAAATACTCTACTGAATAGTTACCTTTTTTTGGGTATTTTTCTATTGACATGTTGTTCCTACGGTACAGAAAAATGAATGTTCTTGACCGCTACTGAATAGTTACTTCGTTTTTACAAAAAACTTGAGGGACAAAAGGACTTTGGTGATATAACAAAAAACACATTTCAAAAACCGAAAATTCAAATGCGAAGAGTATGTGGTAATCATGTATGTTAATCAGACGTATTTTATTTTTGAGTTTCTTTTTGGTGCAGCATCTTCCTCGTCAACATCAACCGATCCGTCCTCCTCTGAAATCTCTCCCGCTTCATAACGTAATATTTTCGCTGCCAACGAATCCGGTAAATTTGATTTCGTTAAAGCATCTTCTTTTGAAATAACTTTGTCTCGCCAAAGTCTAAACAAATGGTCATCCAAAAGTTGCATACCAAGTTTATGACCGGTTTGAATTGACGACGTTATTCGGAACGTTTTATTCTCACGAATCAAATTCGCAATCGCACTTGTAACCACTAACATCTCATACGCCGCAACACGACCGCCTTGAATTCTTGGCAAGAGTTGTTGGGCAAGAATGCCGATAATTGACGTCGATAATTGCGTGCGGATTTGGTCTTGTTGGTTTGTTGGGAACACGTCAATAATACGGTTTATTGTTCCCGCTGCACTTGAAGTGTGAAGCGTGCCGAAAACAATATGCCCCGTTTCCGCCGCCGTAATTGCCGCCTCTATCGTCTCAAGATCACGAAGCTCACCAACAAGAATAACATCAGGGTCTTGCCGCAACGCCCGCCGAATCGCTTCTGCAAATGTCGGTACGTCAACTCCAACCTCACGTTGATTCACAGTTGATTTTTTATGATAATGATAAAATTCAATCGGGTCTTCAATCGTAATAATATGATGGTCAACATTGTCATTCAAATAATCAATACACGCCGCAAGCGTAGTAGATTTACCCGACCCCGTCGGTCCCGTTACCAACACCAATCCACGCGGACGCAAAATAAGATCACGCATAACAGGCGGAGTTTGGAGTTGCTCCATGCTTAGAAGTTTATTTGGAATTTGCCGCAGAACCAAGCCGGTATTGCCCCGTTGCTTAAATACAGAAACACGAAAACGCGCCTTGTCCCCAAAAGCAAAACCGAAATCTGTACTTCCTGATTGTTGAAGTTCCTGTTGGCAACGTTCCGGTGTAATACTTTTCATCAATGAAACCGTATCTTCAGGTTCAAGTATTTTCGTCTCCAACTTAACAAGCCGACCATGTAACCGCAACACCGGAGGTTGACCTACAGCTATATGAAGGTCACTTGCTCCGCGAGTAAATACCGTCTCCAAAAGTTTATCTACTAAAATTGTACTCATAATCCAAAATCCTTAATAACTAAAATTAAATTGTAAAGTGTATCAACACTTCCGTAACATTTGCAGATAACAAAAAAATTACCGTTACGAAAAATATAACACACGGTCAACACAACCACTCACACATCCCAATTTGTAACAATTATTTTTATCCAAGTTCATAATAAACGCAACAATTTAGCAGAAATCACAAAACAATTATCCCAAAAAGTCAAAAACTGTTCGCCCCGCCACGAAAAACCTAAAAAGATTATTTCCAGTTTTTTAACGCCCGCAAAACTATTTCACGCTGATTACCAGACATAAACCCGTCAGCAAATATAATAAATCATTAGGTAATTTTTACACTATATACTCACAGCAAATTTTCTTGGAAATCATTTTGAAACTTACGTCAATAATTTTTATAACAAAAATATTGCATAAATCTTGACAATAAAATTGAGTTTTACCTGACAACAGGCAATTTCAGCTCACAGCAGAGTATGAAATATAACCGGACATAATGTTCACTTTGAAAGCTTTGACACCAACGTGTCTCATTAAATTTATCTGGATTAAACTGGTCAAAAAAGAAATATTGATTGGGGCAATCTAAATTATTCACTCGATCTTTTCAGCAATTTCAATTTGGCATAGTTGACGAAATACCAGCTTGACCAAGCGAATTTTTGTTTCAAAAAAGACGTCATAATCAATTCAAACCTAAAACTTCACCAATTTTCCCACACAGTTCAGTAAACCTGATCCAAAACCAAACCAGGTGAAAATATATCATCAAAGACTTAAATTGAAAGTAGGGATAACTACAGTATTCAACAATTATTCAAACTGTTAAACCCATAGCAAACGATAGAATAAACAGAAATTTACAATTCATATTTCCGATGTTCCGTTTTCTCAAAAAATATTTTAAACTAGACCTTTTCGATAACCTGTAGGAAACCACCCCTGACCCCTCCGAAGGAGGGGAATAATTCGCCTCCATCGGGTAGGCGTCTTCTTATTCCCCTCCCTCGGAGGGGCTAGGGGTGGTCTCGGAGGAGTTAAAGGCGATTTTTCGTTGTAGTTTTTTTGTTGTGTTGATGTATTTTTAGGTTAGAAAAAAGGTCTACTGTTCACACTTTAATTTCCTTTACTGCCGCCTGCTTACCTATTCGGAAAGCAGGCTTTTACGCTCCAGAGTCACGCAAATTATAGAACGAGTAGTATATAATTTTTCATTATCTCTTTTAGTTTTTTAATTTTTCCATTCGGCAACCGGTTTGTTTGCCCGAAAACGCAATACCAAGAAGAATAACTTCACCAAGATATTTGTTGTAATAACGTTTCTCATGAATTTGGTTTATTGTTTCTTTAAGTAAGTAGTCTATCGTCGTTTTTTTGTCACCATACATTATTTCGGCAATTATTTTTTATTAGGGTTGTTCCCAAACCAAATCGGAACGTCCTAAATCGTTGTGTTCCTCTGCATGAATTTTGAAACCAAGTAACCGCATCCAAATTAACATTAAAGAATGATAATAGGCTTCTTGAGGAATATGAAGATCGTAAGGAACCGTTGCAACCATTGCCCCAAGACTACGAGCAAAACCATCTTCGTCAAAATTAGTTATCTGATGTTGCATTGTTCTCCGCAGTTTATCGATATACAGGTCGTTGGGATATTTGCCGTATGATCTCAACAAACATTTCAACAACGCATTGTTTACTTCCGAGTTGGGAACGCCGAGTGTATATTGAGCGCATCCGTCAGGCGTCAGTTCTTTTTCTTTGATTGTCAAATAACCTGTCTGGAACAATAGAGGTACTTCATTAAGATTCGTCGGATCATATTCGTCGAATATATTTTCTTCAGCAACAATCGGCGTCAATATTTCGTTTACACTGTTACGGCGTTGAATAATATCGATAAGAAAAGTGGGAGTACCGGTACGAAACCAGTAGCCGCCGAATTCTTGTACCTTAAAAAAATTCAATGTTGAAAACGGATTATAAATAGCCGTTTTGCCGTCCCAAGTGTAACCATTGTACCAGTAGCGAATTTGTTCAAGTAAATATTCCCTTGTCATCTTCAAATATTCGGCGGCACTGTCAATATGTTCGGAAAAATTACGTTCCAACTCTTCTTGTGTATAACCGCATACGGTTGCATATTCTTTTTGCAACGTTATATCGTCAAGATTGTTTAACGCAGAAAAAATCGAAAGCCCTGAAAATTTTGAAACACCGGTAAGAAAAACAAACTTCAAATACTTATCCGAAGATTTTATAATCTGATAAAAATCATGTACCGTCTTCCGTATCGGATTCAGATGTGAATCGAAAAGATGTGAAGTAATCGGTTTGTCGTATTCGTCAATAAGAACAACAACTGGTTTGCAGGTAACTGTGTGTAAAGATTCGATCAATTTTCCGAAACAATCAATTGCATATTCCGCCTCTAAAGTAATCTGATAATTTTGAGCAATTCCTTTCAGATTGAAAACCAGACTGGTTTCCATTCTTTCCGGTGTTGAGTGATCCATCCCCGCCCAATCAATCTTTACGACCGGATATTGTTGCGACCAATCCCACTTGTCATAGATGTAAAGTCCTTCAAATAATTCTTTTTGCCCTCTAAAAATCGCCTCGATAGTGCTTAATAGCAACGATTTCCCAAAACGGCGCGGACGTGAAAGAAAATAAATTCTTCCTTCCGAAATCATCCGGTGGACAATTTCAGTTTTATCAACATAAATACAGTCGTTTTCTCGTAAATTTTCAAACGACTGAGTGCCTATCGGTAACTTTTTCATAACTTAACAAAACTTTCTGATTGTGACGGATTTGGAAATTTGCAACTGAATAGTTTACTGATAAATTGCGAGACTCAAGATCGAAAAAGCCGGCTTGACGATGTAGGTAAACGAAATTTCAAGTGTGAACAGTTTATCAAGTAGTTTTTAAGTTTGTTTTTTTCTTGCGGGGGAGAATTTCCAGACGGGTGTAGTTGTGGTTGTGTGGATTTCTTTGGCGAAATTTAACATTCCCTCGAATCCTGCTAATACAATTTTGCGTTCGTGGTTGTGATCACAAAAACCTATTCCCATTTTGAATGCGATTGGTCGTTCTTTGACGCCTCCTATTAATACGTCTGCGTTTTTTTCCAAGATGAATTTTGATAATTCTAATGGGTTGCTGTCGTCTCAAATTATAGTTCCTTCTTTTGTGATTTGTTTGAGGTAATCGTAATCTTCAGGCGAACCGGTTTGCGAGCCGACTACTACTGTCTCCATGCCAAGATGTCTTAACGCTTTGACCAATGAAAACGCTTTGAACGAACCTCCGACATAGATTGCTGCTTTTCGTCCCTTGAGATCGTGTTTGTATTTTTCTATTTCGGGCAAGATACGTGAGACTTCGTCATGTACAATTGATTGAGTTTTTTTCATTATTTTGTCGTCGTGGAAAAATTCGGCAACATCATAGAGTGCATTGGACATATCTTCTATTCCAAAATAAGAAACACGGATGAAAGGAATCCCGTAAACTTCCTGCATTTTTTTTGCGAGGTAAGTCATTGAACCGGAACATTGGACAACATTTAATTTTGCCCGATGTGCCTTACCTATTTCCGCAACACGCCCATCTCCCGTCAAACAAGCCGTAACTTCGATTCCCATTCGGTTG
>JAITDV010000461.1 GCA_031282385.1 Planctomycetaceae bacterium
TCTTCTTATTCCCCTCCTTCGGAGGGGTTAGGGGTGGTCTCGGAGGAGTTAAAGGCGGTTTTTCGTTGTAGGTTTTTTGTTGTGTTGATGTATTTTTAGGTTAGAGAAAAGGTCTATTGAACGCAAACGTAGGCGGAAACTTCATCGCTAACTTTAACCGGCTAGACTCTCTTACCAATAGTTGCTACAATTCTCATTCGTGTTGCGATTCATTTCGTTTACAAAATAACACGGTTAAAATAGACAAATGAAAAAAACATCTCCCTTATCAGTTAAAAAACCGCAACGAAAAAAAATACAACCGCCAATATTCATGACGAGTTTGTTCGTGCGGTGTTTGCCAATCTTGAACTCGTTATTGAGTTCCTGAAACTTTATGTCGGAAAAACTCGTGAAGGTCGAAAATTGCTAAAGGTAACTTCTAAAAACCTATTTTTGACAGAATTGTCAAAACTTTCAGGATTGACGAGTTTAGACAATAAATTCAGTTTATCAACGAATTGACACAAATTTGCACAAATTATTTAATTCGTGATCTTTCTTGAAAATTTGTGGACAAAATGAGTTTTGAGAAGTTTTATAAAGTTATGTTGTCAAAAAAGTTGAGTGTGGAATTTTGATTTTAGAAATATGAGTATTATTGATCGAATAAATAATTTTAAGTTGCCCAAAAAACCTAAACAACCTGAAATCACGATATTGCTGGACGGGCGTGGCAGCAGACTTTACAATGTTGGTGATACTTTGGCTGGCAGTTATTGGTTTGACTCGGTTGGCGGAGACGAAATCCAAGCAGTAGAAGTCTCAATCGTTTGGCTTACCGAAGGAAAAGGAAACGAAGATTTAGGTGTACACGCATTCTGGAGATGTTCAATTGACGATGGTGATTGGATTGATCCGAGACGACCTGGTCGTTTTAGTACAATTTTGCCGCGTAGTCCTTTGTCGTATTGCGGCATACTGGTAAAAATCAGTTGGAAGGTTAGGGTCAGACTGTTTTTGGCGGACGGCAGAGAGACTGTTGAAGAAATTATTTTTCATTTGGGAAGTCTGCCGGATGTGAGGACTTTGAAGCCGATTGAGCTGTAACGTTATTTTACAACACGTATTATTGCGAAATCAAATTAAAAAAATAAAACCGCTTTCTAAATTTGACGAAACACTCCCTCTTGAACAAATTGTATTCTGATTTATACTCATTGCCTTTCTTGTTCGTTGGTGCTAGCGGGCAAGCAGGTAAGGTAGTTAAACCTTAAACCAAATGTCGCTTTGAAATTCTTTAATCTTTATTCGTAAAATAGGTCTAACACTCGCAACCAACGTAAGATTGACGAAAATTAAAGTATAACTAAGTAATTGTTCAATAGTTGTGAAGTTTATTTTTCCGTCTCGTTACGGACAACATGTTGGTAGAAAACAAAGTCGGTTACAAAAGCACGTCCTGTTAACGATGAAATATTGGTGAAGTCAAGTAACGCTTTACCAAAATTGTATTTTTATGGGCGTGATTATTTATTGTGTTGTTTTTTTATTAACGTATTGTTCATGCCGGGGCAGATATATTTATTGTCGCAAAAATAATTACTGAATAACTACATAAACAAATTTAATTTGAAAGGAGAATTTGTGGTAAAACTTACACTCAGAGATAAAGAAACAGTTCAAGAAGCAGTTCGCCGTTTTCGGAAACTGGTAGAAAGAAGCGGGCTTAAAAAAGAAATGAGACGCAGAGAATATTTTGAGAAACCAAGCGAAGTCAAACGTCGTGCAAGATTGCGTGCTATTCGCCGTAATTTGATGATGATAAAACTTGCACAAAATCCGCGACTGGCAACAATGTAAACAAACAGCAGTTACAATTAAAATCACAAAACACTGTTCGTACTAAAAATTGCGTGGCACAAGAGTATAAAAGCCTGCTTTTCGATATAATTAAGCAGGCGACGGCAAAGGGAAATTAAAGTGTTAATGGTTTAATAATTGCCAGGCAACTCACCGTAATTCGGTTTTTTTAACGGAATTGTTTGGTGCAAGAGTGTACAGTGAACTTTAAACTTTTCGCTCAATATTTATTAATTGCAATGGGGATTGTTTTAAGATATGGCGAAATAACGAGAGTAGTTTAAATACTGTTTGCTATCGTGTATTGAAAACGTGAACTGCCGTCTGTCCGCATTATCAATGGGCGGCAGCGGCTTTTTTTGTAATGGGTTGGTTGCGGTTATATTTTGCATGGAGGTTAAGTTATTGTGATTGTCCTGCAAAACTTAAAACAATTATACTGCTCGTATTATAAATTGCGCGACTCAAAAGCGTAACAGCTTGCTTTCCGATAGGTTCGCAAGTGGCGGTAAACGAAGTTTAAAGAGTGAACAGTTTAGAAAATTTCAAAAAACTGCGTATGTTCATTGTTGGAAAATTTTTTGTATTTTTGAGTTGTGGATTTTGAGAAGTGTTTGGTTTAAGTTGATAAACTTCATGAAGCGTGTTCAATATAATATTTACACAAATACACAAAATTCGAGTTTAATATTTTTGTGTATTTGAATCGGAAAATAAACCTTCGTATGCTGATCGTACTATAAATTGTGTGACTCAAGAGTGTGAAAGCCTGTTCTCCTAGTAGGTAAGCAGGTGTCGGTAAAGGGAATTTAAAGTGTGAGCAGTTTAAAATTATTATCAGTATCAAATTTCAATGCAATCAATATCATTACCTGCTGTTTTTATTGGCGTTCATATTGACGCGGCTCGTGTTAATGTTTCTGCGATTTCTGAAACGGGTGAGATTCTGGTAGAGGCGTTCTCTTCGTTTACTCCGCATAACCCGATAGGTTCACGAAAATATATTGAAATTAATCCCGAAATCTGGTGGGAATCAACCCGTATTGCCATCGTTAATACAGTCAACCAACTTCGTACAAAAATTACAAGCCCGTCTCAATTAAAGGCGATTTCAGTTTGTTGTAATCCGGGTTCGCTTGTAATTGTTGATCGTGCCGGCAATCCCACAGGTCCCGCAATTTTATCTGAAGATGCACGTGCGATTGATCAAGTCAAAAGTCTGAATTATCACGGACAAGAACATTGTAATCGTATGGGATTTCAATTTAAGCCGGATAGTCCGTTGGCTAAAATTTCGTGGTTCAAGGAGAATTTACCCGAAATTTACGAAAATATATGTTTTCTACACCAAGCTGATTATATTGTCGGCAAATTAAAAGGCAAAGCAGATGTAACGGAATATTCACTTGCGATGAAAACGGGTTGTGATCTTGGTGAAGAAAATTGGCCTGATTGGCTTGATTATGACATGCATCTTGGTGTTCGGGACAAGTTGCCGCGTTTGGTTGCGCTTGGTGAAAAGGTGGGTACTTTGTCGCAAACGGCGTCTTCGGCAACCGGACTTCCTACAGGAATTGCCGTAGTAATGGGAACGACTTCGCAAACCGCGTCATTTCTGGCGTCAGGTGCGAGACATGCCGGCGATTTCAGTACCGTTTTACAAAAAGGAATGACAATAAGCGGCATTTCTACGCGAATGTTACGTGATCCTTTAGAACAAATGTTGGTTTACAAGTTGCCGGGCAACAAGTGGTTTTTCTCCGTAGAAAGTAAAACTGGGGCTGAGTGGATCAATGTATGGTTTGGTCAAGATTCGTTTAACGAACTTGAATTGCAGGCGAAGGAACTTTTGCCAACAACTTATATTGCGTATCCGAATGTTACGAAGGGAGAGTTGTTTCCGTTTAACACGAATAGTGCGGAAGGATTCATTTCACCTGCAACGGATAACAAGTTGGCTCAATTTGCGTCGTGTTTACAAGGGACGGCGATGTTTGAGCGGTATTGTTATCAGAAGTTGGATGCAATGTCTAGTGCGCCGGATAGTCAAAGTACTATTTCGAATGTGATTTCGTTGGGTGATATTTATTCGACGGGTGAATGGAGTGCGAGTGATATGTGGATGCAATGCCGTGCGGATGTTACTGGACGTGTTAACAGACGTGTAGTTGGACATGGAGGAGCGGCGTTTGGGGCGGCGATGATTGCGGCAATGGGCGGATATTACAAGTCGCTGGAAGCTGCATCGGATAGAATGATTTCTTCTGAAGCTATATTCTTGCCCAACTCGGAAACATCAACAATATACGCCGATCTCTATGCAAATTTCTGCACCCTCATGGGAGAACAAGGATATTTATTGTAACAAAAAATCAGGCAACTATTTATAACCGTCTATTTTGTAACAAATCAAATGTCGTAATGTTTCAGTGGATTTATTGTTTTGAGTCAATTGATAAATAAATCTATTTTGTAACTATTCATTAGCAGGATTCAATTGTTTAGGAAAAAGGGATTAGGAACGAAGCAGACAAAAAAACAGCGTTCTAGTAAACAACCCTTATTTATACAATCTCCCCTTAGTTGCAGACAACGCCCCAAAATGCGCCCTTATTCACTTATTTTTTCGATGGTGAAATTGAGACAACATCAAACAAACATAGGGGCATAAGGGCGCGTTGGGGAGAAAAATTGGCTACTAAATGTAATTGACAAATAAGGGTTGGAATATTAAAGCCGTTCGGAAAATTATGTTGTTCCGCGCGGATTATTGGGCTTGGGTAACTGAATAGTTACCGATTAAAAAAAACACGACTAGACCTTTTCTCTAACCTAAAAATACATCAACGCAACAAAAAACCTACAACGAAAAACCGCCTTTAACTCCTCCGAGACCACCCCTGACCCCTCCAAAGGAGGGGAATAAGAAGACGCCTCATTCGGAGGCGAATTATTCCCCTCCTTCGGAGGGGTCAGGGGTGGTCTCCTACAGGTTAGCGAAAAGGTCTACTGAATAGTTACTAACATTAATCAAAATATTTACGGTAGAGAGACGGCTTCTCCGCCGTTGATGCTGCCCATTGCGCCCCAAATGCCGAAAGGTGATTGTCCGGATTCGACACATTTGGCTGTCAACGCTGTTGCGCCGCCCCAATCTATCGATTCAGTTACAAAACGAATCGAGCCGTCACACAACGCCACATTTACACCGTTGTTATGATATGAAGTTGCTGAAATTAATACGCCTCTTTGTGGTTCGCCTGTTGAAGCGTTGGCTTCGATATATGCGCCTCCCAATGTTTCATTTCTATCTCCGCGACGACAACTTGCACTGTTAGGCGGTAATATTGTTGCGAAACCTGTGAAAATAGTTGCGCTGTCAAAAAGTCGCCGTCCTATTACATCCGCGGTAAGACCGGCTATCGACACATAATTGTAACCTGATACAGAATTGCGGCAAGTTTCAGCACGGAATACAACTGTCGGTGATTCGTTTATATTGGGCAAGTCGCTGTCAACCTGCTTAAAAATCCCGAACACCGATTCAACTCCATTGGCAGCAACGGCAGCTTCTGAAAAACAAATCGTGTTACTTGTACCATCGCCGATTGCATCAATGTTACGAGTAGAATCTCTGAAACCGGAAAATACGCCGCGTTTGTTTTCGCAAGAAGTAACTCCGGCTCGATCAGACCAATCACCGTTACATACACGATAGCTGGTTCGCATTACATCAGTTGGAGCTCTTGCCGTAAAAGTAAATAATGTGCTGTCCGACGGACAACCGACAATTGACGACAAATCCGCACATGTAACTCTGCCCCAATTTGTACCATTTCTACCGCCATTGTTATCCCAAGGTTCTCTAGTCTGATAATTTGCCTGAAACAAATCAAACAACGCAGTCTGTTCTAAAAACGGTAACATCGGCATAAACGCACTGAAACGGTAATCTGTCCTTCCGTACTTGTTGACGCCGGCAGGTAAATATCCGGCAACATCATGATGATTGTGTGTTGCTAGTACGAGTTGTTTAAGTTTCACTTGGCAAGCGGAACGGCGGGACGCTTCTCGTGCTGCCTGTATTGCAGGAAGTAACAACGCGATCAAAATTCCAATTATCGCGATCACTACCAGCAACTCCACTAATGTAAAACCCGATTTTTTGTTACAAAAAATCTCACAAATAATTTTACTGATAAAATTTTTGTTCATATCTAAATCTCCTAATGGTTAAATTTGAAAGTTACGCAACCTGAAAAAATATTCAAGTTACAAATAAACGACAACAAACAGTAAAGAAATTTGAATCAGTTATTGTTCTGAGTAGGGTAAAACTGATTTACCCATTGCCCAAGCAGAACCCATTTCGCTCCATACTTTCCAAGAAACGTTGTTGTTTGTGAAAGACACAGAAGCGTCGCCCATAGAAACATTCACACCGCCAGGATGATAACTACGGGCAGCCTGATTATCATCTTGAGTGTTACCTCCGTTGAAACATGGTGCAGGTTTACACGTTGCACAACAGACACTTGACGGATTCCAGCCTCCTGCAAGTTGACCTATATAATCTGAAACAGAAGTATTGGGTGTACCAAAATATGTCGAATAATATGGCAAACCGTCATCGTTTAATACATCGCCGCGAAATGAATAGTCAGTATCACGGACAGGTAAAAATGCTTCCGACATGCACATCGTATTTGACAAACCATCTTTAATATCAGACAGATTTATTTCAACATTGTATGTAAACATTGAACCGCGCCACATTGAACCGTAGAGACCATTAGTTTGATAAGCGGTATTGGTCAAAATTACCTGATTGTAAGGAGTCCCCAATGACGTATTACCTGTTCTATTTTTTGTTCCGTGTCCTACGCAGACAACATAATTGCCTCTTGCACGATTATCACCTGGGACGATGACAGATTTTTGTCGTGTTTCGGACGGGCAATAATAGATGGATAGAGTTGCTCTGATAAGGGCGTTGTTCGGCGCAGCATAGAAAGCAGACGTGTAAACGTATTGGCTTGCCAAGGGGCCTTGTTCAATAAAGGGCCAAAGATAAACTATCCACGTGCTGCGCGGCAACGTTCCAATAGAAGTAACGGAACCATTTCTTGACGCGCCGACTGGGAGCATTCCTTTTTTCGCATCGGCATGATTGTGCATTGCGAGCGCGTATTGACGCAACTTATTTTGACAAGACGCTCGCCGAGATGCTTCACGGGCTGCTTGAACGGCGGGAAGAAGAATCGCAATCAAAACTCCAATGATTGCAATGACGACGAGAAGTTCTACAAGAGTAAAAGCCGATTTCGGGTTTCTACCTACCCCCCCCCCCCCCGCCTATTTTAACATATTGTAAAGATACGCAATTTTCAGCACCATTTGCGAATCTTAAATCCGACATTTTCAATGAGTTTTTCATTTGAAATCTCCTTTGTAAAGTTTTGGGTTTTAAACTGTTCAAACTTTAAATTTCGTTTACCGCCGCCTGCTTACCTGTCGGAAAGCAGGCTTTTACGCTCTTGAATCCCGCAGTTTATAGTACGAACAGTATATTAAAGTTTTTTCAATGACAACTAAAACGAATTGTCATAAATTAAATTTAGTTACGTTTGATTTGATCTCATTTTTTCAGCAACTCGCTTGATTTGAGATCGATGTTAAATTTGTCGCCTTTTTTGCTCACTGAAATTTTGTAATTGTTGATCAATTCTCCATATTCAGATGCGCCTTTAAGCAACGGGACAAATTTAGGTATCATTGCCTTTTTGCCGGTAATCGAATCAACCGATTCAACTTCACCGTCAATTTTCATTGCGTTAATGGCAACATTTTTTTCGCCTTTTGTAACTCTGACGGAAAATTTACCATTTTTAATCTCGCAACCCGACACCGGCGAATCAGACGACGTAATTCTCATGTCGCCGGTTTCCAAAGGTACTCCATCAAGAGTAACCATACCCGAAATCTCAACCATCCCATCGCCACTTCCACAACCCGCCGCCATAAACAAAACAAGCAAACAGATTGCCAAAACGAATCTTTGAAACATTAACTTCTCCTTTCTTTGTCCTAAAATTGAAAAATTAAAAAGTTGTCTGTAAAAAATAATTACAAACAACCTTTATACTCGTCATACTTAAATTTTCGGTTCGTGAGACGGCGTTTTTGTTTACGGTATTGCCAAGTCTTTTTTGTTGCCGTTTATGTTTCTAGTAAAAAAGAAAACCGAATTTTAAAGCATGAAGATACTCCAAACCAACACATCGGCGCGGGATTGTAAATCAAACTGAAACAAAAAGCAAGATCAAATTAAAAAGAAATTCTCTACAGACAACTTCTAAGAAGCTATTTTTTGACGAAATTATTGAAATTTTCAGGATAGACAAATTTAGATAATAAATTTATTTTATCCACGGATTGACACGAAATCGCACAAATTATTTAATTCGTGGTCTTTCGTGAAAATTCGTGGACAAAATGAGTTTTTAGAAGTTCCCTAATGGTTGTTTATTTTGGAGCGCTGTGTTTTTTGTCAGCTACGTTCCTATTCCCTAATTCCTACACCCCTTTTCCCAAACAATTGAATCCCGCGACTTAATATTAGACCTTTTCGCTAACCTGTAGGAGACCACCCCTGACCCCTCCGAAGGAGGGGAATTATTCGCCACCTTCGGAGGCGTCTTCTTATTCGCCACCTTCGGAGGCATCTTTTTATTCCCCTCCTTCGGAGGCATCTTTTTATTCCCCTCCTTCGGAGGGGTTAGGGGTGGTCTCGGAGGAGTTAAAGGTGGTTTTTCGTTGCAGGTTTTTTGTTGCGTTGATGTATTTTTAGGTTAGAGAAAAGGTCTAGTTATAAAAAAAATTCTCTTATTTGTGATTTTTTTTGCAAAAAATAAAATAAGTAAAGATGGGGTAGTTGTTCATGTTTTTCCTGCCCCCCTTGTTAGAATTTTGTTGTGTGTTAGAATTCTCGGCTCAGAATTTTTCCACTAAAATAATATTATCGACATTAGCCTAAAAGAGAGGAATTTTAAACTGTCCGCGTTTTAGATTTCCTTTACCTCCGCCTGCTTGCCTATCGGAAAGCAGGCTTTTATGCTCTTGAGTCACGCAATTTATAGTACGAACATTATAACGTTCATGGCAACAGCTTTAAATTTTGTCAATTGTCGCAAGATGTAATTTGTACCCGGAATTTCGGAGATTCTGCACCGGTACAAAATCTCACATTGAATATAAACATAAACTTAAAAGTTTAACCTCAAACTCTAAAATTATGGCAACCCCTTCACAGCGAATAATAAATTTTCAACGCAAACGAGTATTTGGCACACAAAGTTCGACTTACGATATTCCGGATCTTACAGTGTTGCAAACACAAAGTTACGGTAAATTTCTACAGGACGGCGTCCCGCCCAAAAAAAGGAGGCAAGACGTAGGACTTGAAGCGGTATTGCGTGAAAGTTTTCCTATTACGAATTACGACGAAACGATCAAATTGGAATACCTTTACTATGAGTTGGAGAAGCCGCGTTACGAACCCGATGAATGCCGTCAACTACGACTAACCTACGGAAGACCTTTCAAAGTACGCTTGCGGTTGACCAAAACCGGTTCTGAACCGCGTGAAGAAGATGTTTATCTCGGCGATATTCCAGTTATGCTCGGCGGCGGCGAATTTATTATAAACGGAGCTGAACGTGTTGTTGTCAGTCAATTGCATCGCAGTCCCGGAATTGATTTTGTTACGGTGATGGATGCGGAACGTAAAACTTTTAGTTGTAGAATTATTCCCGAACGCGGAAGTTGGATCGAGTTAAATATTACACGCAAGGAAACTATTACAGCCAAAATTGACCAAAGCAGCAAGTTGCCGGTAATGATGTTTTTGCGGGCAATGTCTCCCGAATACAGCAGCAACGCCCAATTGATGAGAGCATTCTACCCAACTCAAATCGTCAAACTAGACACTAAAGACTGCGAATCAAAAATTGAAAATAAAATTGCAATTACCGACGTAGTTTACCCGCAAGGTTCCGAAAAAGCCGGCGAGATAATAGTTGAAATGGGCGGCGAAATAACCAGATCAATCGCAGAAACAATTTGCATGTCTGGGATTAAAAAAGTTGAAGTGATGGAACCGCAACGTAATAAGTTGCTTATAAATTCGCTTGCGGAAGATAAAACGAAATCACACGAAGAAGCTCTCATCCGTATATACCAACGCCTTCGTCCCGGTAATCCCGCACAACTTGATAAAGCTCGTGAGTTGTTCCATGATAAATTTTATGACACAAATCGGTACAGACTTGGTCGTGTCGGTCGTTTCCGTATTAACCGTAAACTCGGACTTGATACTTCAATTGACGAGATGTTGCTTATTGCAAGCGATGTTCTTCAAGCGGTTTCGTATTTGAATCGGCTTTGGGGCGGTGATCGTACTGCCGAAGTAGATGATATTGACCATCTTGGTAATCGACGTTTGCGGACGGTAGATGAGTTGGCAAGTGAAGAGTTACGTAAAGGTTTTCTCAAATTGCGCCGAACTGTACAAGAGCGGTTAAACGCCAGAAGCAACGAAGAAATTTCCCCGCGTCAAGCTATCAATCAAAAAAGCGTCTCCGCCGCAATTGATTTCTTTTTCGGGCGCGGTGAACTCTCGCAAGTTGTTGATCAAACGAATCCGCTTTCAATGTTGACGCATGAGCGTCGGCTTTCGGCTTTAGGTCCCGGCGGTTTGAACCGGAAGCGAGCGGGGTTTGATGTTCGAGACGTTCACTCGTCGCATTACGGTCGAATTTGTCCAATAGAAACGCCGGAAGGTACGAACATCGGGTTGATTTCGAGTTTGAGTATTTACGCGGCGGTTGATGAATTTGGTTTTCTTGTGTCGCCTTATCGTCAAGTTAAGGATGGTAAGTTGACAGACAAAATTGATTGGTTGCGAGCGGACGAAGAACACGAGGTTAAAGTAGCTCCAGCAGATGTTTCTATTGACAAAAAGAAAATCAAACCTGATCCGATTTCGGGTACTGTGATTGTGCGTTGGCGCGGCGATTATGATCCGGTTACTGTCGAAGATGTTGAATATGTTGATGTTGCGCCAAGTCAAATGATCGGAGTTTCGGCAGGTTTGATTCCGTTCCTTGAACACGACGACGCAAATAGAGCGTTGATGGGGTCAAACATGCAACGTCAAGCGGTTCCGCTTTTGATTTCCGAACCTCCGCTTGTCGCGACTGGGCTTGAAGAGCGGGCAGCTTTCAATTCAAGTTTGCTAATTCATTCGCGGCGCAGCGGTGTTGTTGAGTATGTTGATTCGCAGAGAATAGTAGTTAAAGGGTCAAGTAAAGAAGATGGTGATTATCAAGACGAGTACACACTTCGCAAATTTGTAGGAATGAATGAGCGGACATGTCAAAATCAAGTACCGATTGTCAAGCCAAATGAAGAAGTAAAAGTAGGTCAAATTATTGCTGACGGCGCAAGTATGCACAATGGCGAGTTATGTTTGGGACGTAATGTTTTAGTTGCGTTTATGGCTTGGGACGGATACAATTTTGAGGACGCAATTATAATCAGTGAAGACCTTGTGAAGAAAGATACTTACACGTCAATCCATATTGAGGAATTTGATGTTGAGATTCGTGATACGAAACTTGGTCGAGAAGAATTTACAAATGACATTCCAAATGTCGGTGATCGTGCGTTGAGAAATCTTGACGAGTCTGGTATTGTTCGTGTTGGTACGTATGTCAAGCCTGGCGATATTCTTGTTGGCAAGGTAACGCCCAAGAATAAAACAGAGTTGACGCCGGAAGAAAAATTGTTGCACGCAATTTTTGGACGTGCAGGCGAAGACGTTAAAAACGAGTCTTTGGAAGTGCCGTCTGGAGTTGAAGGAATTGTAATCGGTACGCAGAAATTTTCGTGCCGAATGAGTTTGACGGATCGCGAACGGGAAGAATTTGACAAGGAAATCAAGCAAATTGAAAAATCAGAGGATGCGAAAATTCTTTTACTTTTCAATCCAATGATAGAAGAGTTAGAAAAAATATTAGGACATAAAATTGACGATGTAGAGACATCGCAACCGAAATTATTCCGTCTTGAACATCTCAATATTGACGATGACGATCCGCGTCGTCCGAAACTTGAAACGGCGTTTAAGAAACATTGGGTAACAATTGAGAAGGCAATTGATGACAAAGATCGAAAGTTAAATTCGCGCAAACGCGGAGACGAACTTCGACGCGGCGTGCTTCAAATGGTTAAAGTATATATTGCGGCAAAACGCGTGATTTCAGTTGGAGACAAAATGGCTGGACGGCATGGTAATAAAGGTGTTATTGCAAAAATCCTGCCGCGTGAAGACATGCCGTATCTTGCGGATGGTACGCCGATTGAAATTATGTTGAATCCGTTGGGCGTTCCGTCGCGTATGAATGTTGGTCAAATTCTTGAAACGCATCTTGGATGGGCAGCGGCAAAAATGGGTTATCAAGCTGTTACGCCGGTGTTTGACGGCGCTTCAGAATCAATGATCAACGATTGTCTTGAAGAAGCAGGTTTGCCGCGTCATGGTAAGGTAAAGTTGTTTGACGGTCGGACGGGCGAACCTTTTGACCAAGAAACAACTGTCGGATTCATTTATATGCTCAAGTTGCATCATTTGGTTGATGACAAGGTTCATGCGCGTAGTACTGGTCCGTATTCTTTGATAACTCAACAACCTCTCGGCGGTAAAGCAAGATTCGGAGGACAACGTTTTGGTGAAATGGAAGTGTGGGCATTGGAAGCATACGGTGCGGCTTATACGTTACAAGAATTGTTGACGGTAAAGAGTGACGATGTTGAGGGAAGAACTAAAATTTACGAATCAATGGTCAAAGGCGAAAACACCCTCGAAGCAGGTACACCGGCAAGTTTTGATGTTTTAACAAATGAAATAAGAGGTCTCGCACTAAACATGCAACTAGAAAAAAAGAACGCAGGCTTCTAACTAAAAATTAATTTTGTCCACGAATTTTTTCATGTTAATTTGTGTAAATTCGTGGATAGATTTAATTGGTCGTTTGTAATTTAGAATCTTTAAAATTTAATAACTATTCAGTGAATTTTTAAGTTATGAAAAAAGTCTAAAGTTTAAGAAACTGCACGACAGATAAATACGTTGTTTGGTTTAAGTTTGTTGCATCGTCTGGTTTTTTGTAACGTAAAATCGGTTGTGTTTTGAAAGTGATAAATTTAATTGCGTTTTGTGCAAGTTAATTTTGTCGCGTTTATAGTCGTTTATTGAGCTAACGTTTTTCCTTTTTGCCAAAGAAAAAAACAACGCCAATAATTTTTGTAAACATTTAACAAATCCTCTAACAAAATTTAATGGAGGTTAAGATGAAAAAGACAAATCAAATGTTAGGTTTGTTTAATGCCGAAATTAACGTCGAAGTTGATGTTAATGCAAATGTTAAAATAGAGAGGGGGGGGGGGGATACGTAAAGAACAAAATCGTCCAAATTATCGTTACGATAATTCTCTGGGAATTTTTTCTAAGCCTTCTCTTGGTTTATTTGGTTTTACTCTGGTTGAGCTTCTGGTGGTAATTGCGATTATAGGAATTTTGATTGCAATTCTTTTACCCGCAGTTCAAGCCGCACGCGGCGCCGCACGACGAATGCAATGTTCCAACAACATGAAACAATTCGGCTTGGCAATGCACGCTTACCATGATGTTTTTTCGGCGCTTCCGGCATCAAGATGCGTATTGAACAATTTTAATACACATGCAAGCGCTCCTGAAGATAATGTTCATTGGCAAGGAATCATAGGAGCAATTGTATTTTTGCTTCCTTTCTTTGAACAGAACGCCATGTATGAAAAAATCGAAAGTATAAGTAAAACTTCAACAAATCGCTGGCCTCTTAATACTGAATTTGCCGGACGGATACCGACTCTTTATTGTCCAGAAGACCCCAATGTATCTAAACCGAATGTTAGCGCCGGAAACATATCAGGAATGAGCATTATGGTTTCACACGGAGACGGAATGTGGCACAACAATCGTCCTGATGCAGGAGAAACAACAGATGCTTCAAAGGTTGCCAAACGTGGTATTTTTGCGCCGCTGACATATCAAGGATTTGATACTTGTACAGACGGAACAAGTAACACAATTGCCGCAAGTGAATCAGTGAGCGCCCTAGCATTATCAACAAATGTGAAAGGTGGAATTTATCGTACATCAGACATTCACAACGGCAATGCAATTCCAATAAAATGTTTGACATCAAGCCGTTCACCAAGCAATCCCAACGTTTTAATTTCAGGTTCAGATGTTTGGCGCGGTACGATTTTTGTTGATGGTAGAACATCTTCGGCGGGCTTTTGTACGGTTTTACAACCCAATTCTCCATCTTGCGTTTATACTTATCCGACTCCACATAATATGGCTTGGGGCGTATTTAGCGCAACAAGTAATCATAACGGCGGAGTCAATGGTGTTTATATTGATGGGTCTGTTCATTTTATTTCCAACGCGGTTGATGCCGGCAGCGCAAGTTCGCCGCAAAAATCGTCAGGAATAAGTCCATACGGTATATGGGGCGCATTAGGAACTCCAAGTGGCGAAGAAGCAGTCGCATTACCGTAACAATAATCACGCCATTTGATTCGTACTATCAAATAGAAAAACTTTTAAACTATTCACATTTTAAATTTCGTTTACCTTTTGCCTGCTTACCTATCGTGTAAGCAGGCTTTTACACTCTTGAGTTATACAATTTATAATACGATCATACCAATCACTAAAAACCAAAAAAATAAGTTATGCAAATTTCATCGTTAAAAAAATACCTTTTAGTTGTAGTTACGGGTTCATTTTTTCTAATGTTTGCTTCGTGTGGAAACGAACCAATACCCAAAGGAATGCCGAAATTGTATCCGGCAAGAATAATTGTATTGCAAGAAGGAAAACCGCTTAACGGCGCAACAATAATTCTTGTCAATATTGAAAATCTGCAAACACCATGGACTGTGGGCGGTTTGACAGACGGTAATGGAATTTGCAAACTTAAAACGTTGGGCAAATTTAATGGTGTGCCTATTGGTAAATATAAAGTTACTGTTGAAAAAAATGTAATACAAGAAAGTGAAACGTCAAAATTACCAATTCCAACCGACCCACAAGCAAGAGAAGAATATTACGCCAAAATACGTACAGAAGAAAAATTTTACGACCGCGTCAATCTAAAATATAAATCGCCAACAACAACCGATCTCGAAATAGAAATTGTCGGCAGCAAGAATGAAAAAACATTTGACGTCGGTAAAGAAATCAAACAAAAAGTTATTTTAATCGGACAATAAAATATTAGACCTTTTCTCTAACCTAAAAATACA
>JAITDV010000498.1 GCA_031282385.1 Planctomycetaceae bacterium
TTCAAATTCGTTGACTTTAACTCCTACAAATAATACCGCAACTTGCTATGTTGCCTCGGACGAATCGCCAAGTGAAAACGCAAGCGACCAAACTTTAACCGCATCATATAGCGGAACAAATGTTGAAGAGGCAACTAGAGATTTAACCGTTTATAAATTGACAATCGAAGCACCGGGTAAAATGGTAGATATCGGAAACGGAGGGCTTGTTGTACCGATTATGTTCAATGACGATCATGATTGTGGTAAAACATACACGGCAGATTGGAATTGTGGTGTTAATTGCGCCGGTGTATCTGCTAGTGGTACTTGTCCAGATGATACACATCGCGAACTTGAGCCTGTTTGGGATTATTTGTATGCGGGAACTTGTGAGGCGGAAGATGATCTTGTTTCTATAAAAGTTGAAATTAAACCAACCAATATGGCAGGCGACGTCAAAGTTAAACCAACAGGTTCAAACTTACGAATTTGGAAAAATGCCAAAAAAGGCGACAAAAATTCAATCATTGCTGATAAAACTTACAGCGTCTCCGAACTACCGCAAACTATGTACGTCGAAGGAATCAAAATCAACTCTGACTCAATTTCAGCAGAATATATCCCGCCAAAAAATAAAACTGTCGGACAAACAAAAATGCTTGATTTTGAGATTTTATCGCTGATTGAAGAACAAAATGGCGCGCGAAAAATAATCAATGAAAATGCTAAGCCAATTGAATTTTCAGTTAAAGGCGGCGTAGTTTTTTTGGGCAAATATAAGTGGACAGTACCGGGGCACAATAATGCGGCGAGTATTGGGACATCTTCTGTAATTACTGTTACGTATGGTGCGAGTGGCTGCAATGTAACTTTACCTGAAGATGCCGCCAATAGACGATTCACTACCACCGTTTCCGTAACACTTGATAACGGCAAACTAAATTTGTCCAGAACAATCCGAGTCGCACAAGCAACTTACCAAGGAACGGCTGTAGCAACAACTTTAACAACGAGACGCACAGAAGTACCAACTTTGGTTACATTACCGACAATGGATCCCATGCCGGTTAATACTTCTGTCCCACCGAATCCGCCTGTCCTCAATTCTGCAGCTGATTTTGACAACAAATATGGTACAGATTTTACTGGAAACGGTAACGCAAAAATTAGGTATGCTACTTTACTTGCGTCCGGTGGTCTAACAGTATCATTTGATTCAGGTGTCAATAGAAAGATTTATGCTGCAATGTTATCAAAAAAGGCTTACGATGCTGGACTGCGGTTAGAAGACCTTACATCAATTGCAGAACATGAAGCTAGACATGCCAATCAAAATATTTGGATGCGTGCCGGCAATATAAACTGGGTAAAACTAGAACAAAATGTAATTCTTGAGCAAAGCCAAAATTTTATGGAAGCTGACGCATATACTACAAACTTGAAATCAAATGGAAGTTGGCGGTTTATTAACGATAGTTTTGGTTGGTTCTGTTTTTTTTATAACGAAGCAGAAACATATTTTTTTCAAAAAGTCGTTAATACTAGCAAAGCCAATACTAATACGGTGCGAAATAATGCTGATAAAGATTTATCAGACGCTATGAGAACTATATTACAAGATATATATAAGAACGTACCGTTTCAAGAAATGAAGCGTCAAAAGTATAACTATCGGGTTCGTCCGCCACGTTATGTTAAACCTTAAAATAATCTATTGGAGGAAATATATGAAATTAAAATTTATTTTGTTTATTTTACTAATGTGCTATTCATTGGAGTTGTTTTGTGTTGCGCAAAATACAGAAGATAATACAGAAGTAAAAGATTTTGAAGAGTTTCAAAAAACGATGAGTCTTGCGCATGAGATATGGCAAGAAATTCGTCCACAACCAAATACGATTTTTGCGGAGTGGAAGTTAATACGGCGTGATCTTGTTGCAAAGGTTAATGAATTAAAAAAACGTCGCAAGATTACAGATGATGTTGCAGTTCCTATTGTTATTTCTAGGTTTGATAGTTTGATGTTGTTTAGTGGTTCTTCGGATATTATCAATCTTTTTCAAGACGCATTCTCGATATCAATTGTATCTGACTGGATTGATATTGTCGGTTCTGTTGCTAGAAATAAACAATTTTGGGTTACGATGAATGAGAATAAAGTTACTTTTTTACCTCTGGAAACATTCAGCGACATAATTTATAAAAAAGATATTGAAATATTGATTGAGTGGGAGCGTTATCCCTTTCCTAGCCGAAGTATTTTGCAAGAATCATTAGATGTAACATTTGAAAAGGTTGGTCTATATGATCTCGCGTGGCGAGTACAAATGGAAGCAGGACGGCGAGGCTATTGTTATTACATAAGTCGTAAAGAAATGGAGGATCACTCATATTATTTGACTGCCGCTAATAGAGCGTATCGTGCCGGTAATCAAAAATTGGGTTGGTCTTTTTTGACGAACGCGGCGGTTTTTGAAAATAAAAAATCTTTTAACAAGGCAATGGAATTGGCAAAAATATGGATAGATGTTGAAGCGGGTAAAATTAAATTGCCGGAACAAAAAATTTTAGTTGGTCAAGAACGAAAAGATGCTTTTCTTTTAATAGTGAGAATGTATCAGAAA
>JAITDV010000661.1 GCA_031282385.1 Planctomycetaceae bacterium
CGATATTTAGACTCGTTCTTTTTCGGCGGACCGTTTAGATATGTGAAATCAAAATCTGTGATTCGATTTGCGTTGTCCCAAGTTAGATCGTAATCGGCATAGGTTTTATTATCTCCCAAATGTGAAAGATTGGTTAAACGTCCGAGTTCGTTAAATTTATTTTTCGTTTCAATAATTAATTTACCCGAATCGAAACGAGATTGTTTGGCGAGTTGGCTGAACATTGGCGTAAATTATTTAACTGTTTTTGTCAGGTTATTTTGATTTGAAGCAGCAATAAAGCATATTTTTAGAAGTTTTCCTGTTTCCGACGAATAAATAAATGCCAGGAAGTTATTGGTAAAAAATATTACCTTTTTCCATCCGACGAAAATGTTGCGCCAACAAACAACAAATCATTATTATAATTTTATTCATTTTACGTCTCTTATTAAATATATTTATAGAGCTTTTGTTAAAACGTTATGAGAATCTCAATTGCTCTACTTTGTTGCGGCGCTAACAATTCATACTGTAAATTATCCGATCAATTTGTACTTAAATTTGCTTGTGCTTTATGCCAAAATACAAAAAACTATTTAACGATAATTTCAGATTGCGACGGACAATTGAATTGCAATAAAAATTTTTCATTGTTATTTACGTCGTTTTTCCTGATAAAAACCGTTGATTCTTTAACTTCAACAAGCACGTTTTTTTTCATTGCAACAACATTCTCTAAACTAAAAATATCTGCTTTAATTTCTTGCCAGATAGAATAAAATTCCCGTAACGGGATAGTTGCTTTGCGTAATTCCGACTCCCATATTACAATTGGCTCGTCGGGAATATAATTAACATTATCAAATTTTCCCACGTGTATATTTCAATAACATTGTTTTTATAGCGAGAACATAAGCGAATATACCCCGAATCAAAACCAAGATCAACAATATGCGCGTCTTTGCTTTCTGAACCGAATAAATTTACGATGCGCGATTGTTTTTCTTCGAGTATTTGCGTATCAATTTTTCCAAATGAATAACTCCAATTGTTTATGTCGTCAATTACATTTCCTTTATCATATTTACCAATTAAAATGCGACCGTCATTCCAAATAAGAAGCATTGGAATAAAATAATAAGAGACGTCTTTTATACCGTCGCGCGGAACAAATGGAATATTAAAAACGACATATAACGCAATATCATTTTTAATACGCTCGTCGTCCGGCAGTTTGTCCGCGTCTTTATGATTACATGCAAACTTCGATAATATCATGCAACAAATTAAATAAACTAGCATATTACGATTTGAAAAAATTTGTCTTTTATTATGCGCAATGCGTAAAAAAAATTTTTTTATGTTCATCTTTTAATCTCCAAATTATATTGTTTACAATTGTATTGATTGTTACCATATTGAATGTAACGATCCATCAGGTTAATAAGTCTGTCTTTCTGATTTTGAGTTAAGCCAACAAGACTTTTTTTCATACAGTTAATTTGCACTTGAAATGCCTTACATTCAGCTTTATTTGAACTTGATGTCAACCAATATTTCATATCGGGCTGATATACTTCGCAAGATTTACATTTATTAAAATCGTTATCACGATGGTAATTTTCATGTTCAATAATACAATCGTTTAGTATTTTTTGTACCTTGTTGTGTTTTGCAGTATCCTTATCAATATGCCAATTACACGATACGAGAAAACCATCGCAACATACTACAGATCCGCCCATTGTTCTTTCTTGTTGTGTTTTTTTTGCTTTAACTTCTGAACAACACTCTTCTTGTCTTTGGATATTCGGAGGAGAAGGTTGGTCTGAATTGAAACCAAACCTATCTATGTAGTTTTTAACATTGTTATACGAATATCTAAAAAAATTAACATCTTTTCCATCAACTCCAATCGGATCCTCGCTCATCCACTTACCAATATTAGAATCATACCAACGGTTAATATTCCATTGCAAACCGCTAGTTTTATCAGTGAGTTTTCCGGTATACGCAAAAATTGTAGAATCGCTATTTTTCGTTACAGAAATTAATTTACCAAAAGAATTATAGTCAAGATGTTCGGCGACAGTTCCGTTGGATTTGATAATATCGTGGATTGTGTTTAAGTGATCGCCGAGTGTCCAATTATCATTGTCTCAAAGTAATTCGTCTTGTTTTGTTCCCCAAATATAGCGATGTGTTGGGTTCAATTTTTTGTTGTCGAATTGTAAAATTATTTGACAATTGTCATGGACGAATATAGTTTTGTTTTTATTGTCTGTTCTTTTAACTAGACGATTTTGATAGTCGTAAATGTACTCAATTGTTCCTGTTGGCGTTTCAACTTTTACTAATCTGTTTCGATTGTCCCACGTGTATTTCGTTTTTGAACCGTCTTTTTTTGACGTTTTGGAAATTCTGTTGCCTTCGCGATCATAAGCGTAACGATAATTCTCATCAGACAACAAACGATTGTATTCGCCCGTTTCATAAACTTGCTTTTGATCTTGAAATTCGGCTTGTTTGCGGTTGCCGTTTGGATCGTAATTGTATTTTTCTTGAGGCTTAAAATTGTACATTGCGTTGATCAATTGCGATGTTTTATCGTAACGATATTTTGATTCGTTCTTTTTTGCAGGTCCATTTAGATATGTGAAATCAAAATCGGTGATTCGATTTGCGTTGTCCCAAATTAGATCGTAATCGGCGTAGGTTTTATTATCTCCTAAATGTGAAATATTGGTTAAACGTCCGAGTTCGTCAAATTTATTTTTCGTTTCAATAATTAATTTACCGTTTTCAAAACGCGATTGTTTTGCGAGTTGTCCGAAATTGTCGTATTGAATATTTGCGTTTTTGATTGAGTTGTTTGCAATTTGCGCAATACTTGTTGTTCGATTTAACGCGTCAAATTCATATTTATTCGTATGATCAATTTGTCCGTCAACTTTCAAAATCTTTTCCGTATTCAGTCCATTAATATTCGTTACAAAATTAAATTCAATCTGTTTTTCAAAACCGGATAATTTTTGTACTTCTTTAATCTTATTGCCGAAAAGACCATACGTGAAAGTAAATTTACTTTTGCCATCGTCGATTGATTCTAATTTTCCGCGATTGTTGTATGTTGTCGTGAATTGTTTTGACGGTTTTTTTTGTAACCATAAATTAATTGTGTCATACCAGATTTCGTATTTTTGGCGGTTGAGTCCGTCATAAGTCCATTCGGTAACTCGTCCGTTGCGATCAAACTTACGAATAATATTTCCGGCGCCTTCATAAAAAAATAACGATTTTGCCGAACGCCGTTTTGTACAATCTCCTCTCTTGAAACAAGACCAAGAAAATTATACGACCAACTCATTGTATTCCCAACCGGATCAGTCAACGTCTTCATTCGACCAACAGAATCATAAGTATATTTCGTCTCACCGCCTTCGGCGTTAATTTCGAAAATTTTTCTGTTAAGATTATCGTAACAATAATTCGTTTCATTACCAAGCGGATCAATCATCTTAATAATATTGCCGTTAAGATCATGTTCGTTTCGAGTTATTGCGCCGTCTTTATTTTTTAACGTTGGATGCGGTTGAATGATTTTTGTTACTCGTCCGATTGCGTCGGGTTCCATGCGCGTAACGCGTTTTTTGTTTTCGATTGGTTTTAATGTTACGGCGTCAAAAGGCGCTACAACATTTGCAATAACATTGCCCGCTAAATCATAAAAACTTTCACGCGCAAGCCGCGTATTATCTTCGCCCGCAACCGGTTGAACTACCGCAATTTGACGACCTAGCGAATCGTGAAAATAAAACGTTTGATTATTTTGCGTGTCATAACTCGCAATCGTTCGTCCGGCAAAATCGAATTCAACTCTTTGAATCGGTTGTTTGCGGACAATTATAATTTGTTTTGACGGCGTTGATAATTTTCCGATCAAAGTTGATCCGGTTGTCTTGACTGTTGTATGTTTAACAAATGTCAAATTGTCAAGTTCAATCTTGTCAATTCCGCCAGCGACTGGTTCGTTATTATTTTTCGTTGCAAAAATATCAAACTCCTCGCCGACCGGAAGACCTTCAAACTTGTATTCGTTTGATTTCAATTCTACAATTGCGCCGGAAAATATTCGATCTTGCCGTCGCAATTTATCGTAACCAAAAATCGTCAACGTTCCATCCGCCAACATTCCATCCTCCGCAAGCGACGCCGACAATTGTTGTAAAACGTTTTACCTTTGTTACAACAACTCATTCGTCGCCTTCTCATGTTACCCGATTATACGTATTATATTGAATATATGTATATGTTGTGTTACGCCTTGTGGTATTGGTAATAGTATTGCTAATGTTGATCGCTAATGTTGTTTGTGATTTGAATTGCGGTTCCTTTTATTTTAGGTAATTTGCGACTATAAGCTTTGATCAGATTAATATCATCTTCGCATAATTTAGTTCGATCAATAATTATTTCTTCAAGCGATTGATGATCAATAAAAGCATCTAAAATTTTTACAGGAATCGCGCATCCTGACAAATTTATTAATTTAATTTTTTTCATTTTTGTAAGCATTCTGACAGACGCGATGTCAGTGAATGAACATTTATATAATGTCAAATACTCCAATGAATTGCATTTTAGGATTGTTAAAATATGATCGTTTGATATGAACGATGCCGTCATGTCAAGACCAATCAAGGGTAAATTAATAACGTGTTCAAAATCGTCCGCAGAAACTTTACTTGCGATAATTCCTAATGTTGTTATTTGCGGTAAAGAACAAATCGCTTTAATCGGCAAACTCATACTAGAATCGCGACAAGTCAATCCAATAATTTTTAATTTTTTACAAAACGCTAATTTTTTAAGGATCAAATCGTCTGGATAAAATTTACATTCAATTAAATCAATCTCTGTTACATGCGGGGTCTGCGCCAAAATATCAATATCGTTTTGCGTAAGAGTTGCTCCGCCTGAAAAACTAATTGAAAACGGTTCTTGGATTAAAGGTAATAGTCGAATAATTTCACGAAAATTAAATTCATCAACATAATTTATAACCAATATTTTTTGCGAAACCGCTCCATGATAAGAATATCCGCATCTAGCATTGAACGATTCTATTTTTTTTATCATCGTTATATTATATTGTTTATTGAAATACATTCGTAATAATACAATGAAAATAATCAACAATAATAAAACACTAGCCAAAATTATTATTTTTTTATTTCTGACAAAGATCAATAATAATAAATTAAAAATTTTTTTCATTATTACCTCCTATAATATGTTGTTGGCGGCGTAAAAGTTGATGCCGGAAATGGTGCTAATGATGGATCATTACATATTGCAAGAGCATTTGACGCTTCGGTAGGATTCAAAAAACCTGTAAATGACAACCCAGGACTTGGACCAGGTAAAGTCCATGGTAGAGGGAGCGTATAAGAACCCAACAATATATTAATATGTAAATGCCACGCAAGAGAAATTTTTCTCCTTGACTTTCTTTTGTAGTCGCGGTAATAATACTAGGACAACGGAATAATGTACCAGGACAATTGTAAGCAGATGTCCAAGTTCGATATCGATAGCAATAAATTTCTTCGGCAGGTTTATAGGATACCACGCCTGGATTCGTATCTATTCCAACAGATGCAGTCAAACCGTTTGCATGCATTACCCACGGACTAGGAGCAATTGAAAACCATAATTGACAGGTTTCAAAGCCATCCGTATCAATATTATTTATACAGGAGTTATTCACGTATCTGGCAATATTTACTTCAGTACCATCAAACCCAATCGGATCCTCGTTCATCCACTTACCAACATCCGCATCATACCAACGATTTATATTCCATTGCAATTCGCTTACTTTATCGGTTAATTTTCCGGTGTAAGCGAAAAATGTTGAGTCGGGATTTTTCGTTACAGAAATTAATTTGCCAAAAGAATTATAGTCAAGATGTTCCGCAACATTGCCATCGGATTTTACAATATCACGGATTGTGTTTAAGTGATCGCCGAGAGTCCAGTTATTATTGTCGCAAAGTAATTCGTCTTGTCTTGTTCCCCAAAGGTAACGGTGAGTTGGTTTCAATTCTTTGTTGTCAAATTGTAAAATGATTTGCCAATTGTCGTGAACGAATATTGATTCGTTTTTATTGTCTGTTCTTTTAACGAGGCGATTTTGATAGTCGTAAAAGTATTGAATTGTTTCGGTTGGTGTTTCAACTTTTACTAAACGATTTCGATTGTCCCATGTGTATTTCGTTTTTGAACCATCTTTTTTTGACGTTTTGGAAATTCTGTTGCCTTCGCGATCATAATCGTAACGATAATTCTCATCCGACAACAAACGATTGTATTCGCCTGTTTCATAATTATGTTTCTGTCCTTGAAT
>JAITDV010000663.1 GCA_031282385.1 Planctomycetaceae bacterium
ATAATTTGCAATATAGTTATTGTTTTATCCGAGATTTTCCTTAAAACCTTGCAAATATTAGACCTTTTCTCTAACCTAAAAATACATCAACGCAACAAAAAACCGCCTTTAACTCCTCCTAGACCACCCCTAACCCCTCCGAAGGAGGGGAATAAGAAGATGCCTCCGAAGGAGGGGAATAAGAAGACGCCTCCGAAGGAGGGGAATAAGAAGATGCCTACGAGGGAAGGGAATAAGAAGATGCCTCCGAGGGAAGGGAATTATTCCCCTCCTTCGGAAGGGGCAGGGATGGTCTCCTACAGGTTAGCGAAAAGGTCTAATATCAAACGAAACATAAGCGTATAAGGACGCATTGGGAGGAAATTTTGGCTACTAAAGGTAATTTGACAAATAAGAATTTAAACTGTTCACACTTGAATTTTCCTTTACCTTCGCCTGCTTACCTATCGGAAGCAGGCTTTTACGCTCTTGAGTCACGCAATTTATAGTACGAACAGTATAAAGAATGAACAGTTTAAAGAGATTCGTTGTATTTTTTCAGGTGGTCGGAAAGAGATAGTTCTGGCGGCGGAGTTTTGGTTATTGGCAACATGTCCATAAATTGCTCGTCACAAGCTGTAAAAACATCTACTGGGGTCGGAACTTTTTTTCCTGCTAAATTTAATTTGCCGGATAGTTGTTGAAACCATTCCATAAATTTATCCGCGTCTGCCCATTCTGTTTCTTTTGATGAAGGTAAAATTGATGAGAGTTTTAATATTGCAGATGAAGGTACGAAGTCGTTTACGTTTGAATCCATTAGACCGTTTGAAATGTGTCCTTGAATTAGTTGCGCGAAATCTTCACCCAACCCCCATTCTTGTACCAAAAATGCTCCTGCATCTGCGTGAGACCATCCGAAAGATGCGTATTCTAATTCAGAAAGCCGTGTTTTACCGTTTTCTAAATTGTTCAAGAATTGTGTATATTCTGCTGGTTTTTTTTGGGCAAGAATCGGTACGGCAATATCTTGAAAAAGCCCGACAACAAAAATCTCTTCCGGCTCAATTCCTTGAAAATAAGACGCAAAAACCTTGCAAAAAACGCCGCGCCGTAACGCATCTTGCAACACAAGTCTTAACATAAAAGGACCAACTTTCGGATTCGGAAGCATGGCAAAAACTGCATTCCACAACACGAAATTTTTTATTGTACGAACACAAATCAGAGACAACGCCATTTGTACAGCTGTTATTTTGTGCCGGAATCCAAAAAATGATGAGTTGGCAAATTGTAATATTTGTGACATCAATCCAGGATCCGCCGAGATTGGAACTGCCAATTCGGGAGGACCATTTTCAGGATTTTTTGCAAGTTCCAAAACTTTCGCCGCACTCTGCGGCAATGCCAGAAGTTTACAACCACGTAACTCCTGTATAAGATCATCGTTTACGGTTATTGACATTTGAATTGTTTACTCTTTTGAATTTTAAACTGTTCACACTCTAAATTCCCTTATGGGAATTTCTAAAAACTCATTTTGCCCATGAATTTTCACGAAAGATCACGAATTAAATAATTTGTGCAAATTTATGTCAATTCGTGGATAAAATAAATTTATTATCTAAACTTGTCAATCATGAAAATGTTGATATCGTCAAAAAATAGGTTTTTAGAAATTGCCTTATATATTACTGAAATTTAAAGTGCGGTTTGTTATGTTGTCAGCGATTATAAACTGTCTGTTTGTACTGTGAATTGGCGATTAAGAGTGTTTACTATTCGTACTATAAATTGCGTAACTCAAGAGCGTAAAACCCTGCTTCCCGAAAAGTAATCAGGCAACGGTAAAGGACAATTCAAGTGTGAACAATTTAAATCGGCGGTTATTTACACAATATTTCAACGAAAGGTTGCCAATTTTGTTTAGTATTATTAGTGCTGTAATTAAAATGAGTAACTATGAATTACATTTTCGTACAAATATAAGGGGGGGAATTATACTATGATCAAACAAATTCACAATACACGGTTTTTTTAATTCGGAATTTTGGAATTGGCGATAGCAAATTACCGTTTTTGTATCTTTTCACCTCGACAGCAAGATTTGTATGAAATGATACATTAGACCTTTTCGCTAACCTAAAAATACATCAACGCAACAAAAAACCTACAACAAAAAACCGCCTTTAACTCCTCCGAGACCACCCCTCCGAAGGAGGGGAATAATTCCCCACCTTTCGGAGGAGTCATAGGTGGTCGCCTACAGGTTAGCGAAAAGGTCTATTTATTGTAACTATTCAGTTGCGTATATAAAAATTGCCATTCGTCCTGAAAGAGCAGTGATGAAATAATCACCAAGTTTCTGCATTGCTCTTACATTGCGGCTTTTTGCGGGGGTTATTTCCCGCCGCGGCGGGTTGTTACGCTTTGCCCCAAAACAAAATCTTAACGCCGAATTACTGAATTGTTACTATTTTTTGAATATGTTTGATAAAAAACACACGACTGAATAGTTACAATATTAAAAATGGTCTTGTATTTTTTTGGAATTATTTTATACTTGTGCCTTCTGTTATTTTGAGAGGGTTGGCATTCGGTGAAGTTTGGATTTTTGTAACAGAAATTTAAGTTTAGTTTGTAAGGCGATAAATTTAGTTTTGGTTGACACGATAATTTTTTTGCGTAGATTAAAATTTTTCGCGTTTATACTTTTCACAAGTTAAATTCGGTTTTCTTTTGTAAGCGGTATGACAAACATGACCGTTGGCTTAAAAAAACAAATTTCAATATGATGAGTATAATTTAAACTGTTCACACTTGAATTTTCCTTTACCGTTGCCTGCTTACCTATCGGAAGGCAGGCTTTTATGCTCTTGAGTCAGGAAATTTATAGTACGGACAGTATTTTGTTTATTGCGTTGTTAATTGTTTTCATTTTGTCAATGAAAAAATCACAGTGTCAATAATTTTGGTAACGTTTAATCAAATCCACTAACAAAATTGAAATGGAGGAGAAAAAAATGAAAAAGACAAATTTATTAGCGAATTTGTTGGATGCTGAATTTAACGTCAATTTGGATGTTAATACAAAAGTTAAAATAGGCAGGGGGGGGGGGGATATGTAAATTTCAAAATTGCCCAAATTAACGGTTCGTTAAATTTTTGGGTATTTCTTTCAAGCCTCCT
>JAITDV010000667.1 GCA_031282385.1 Planctomycetaceae bacterium
TAAATTGCATTGCAAAACCAAAAATTTGTACTAAAAAAAGATACTCAAAAAAACTACTCGCGAATAATAAAAAATTTAATTTCACTCGTCAAGAGGGATTTTAAAGTAGGAGCGGTATAAACTACGATACGATTTTATTAATTCCACACATTTATCTATATTTATATTGAAACAAGTAATAGTATTAACAGCAGATACAAAAAACATAAATTCATAAATAGATATTTTATTTATATCGTTTTTTTGATAACGAAATAATTCTAAAAGAATATTAATATATCCTCCGAGCAAAAAATCTAATCCTTTTGAAAAAATAAATAAACGATTTTGCTGATTTGTCGTTGTAATAATTTTTTTGCCTTGAGTTGTAATAGAAACGTATTTGATATTTCCTCTTTGCAAAGGTTCAATGATGTTTTTATTTTTATCGTAACGATTAATAAAACCCATTCTGTGAAAATCTACAAATAGATTCTTACGCATTGCGTCTTGTGTTCCAATACCTGTTTTTTTATATGCTTCATTACAAAATTGAGCGTATATTTTTTCTTCAGGTGTGTTTTGCTGTCTCTTAGCAATATCTTTATCACGTATTCGCATTAGAGAGTAATTTGGCGCATACTTATCAAGCAAGCTGAGTATGGTACACAAATCATCAATCGTATAACGGTTATGTTGAGACGACCATGAACCGCGATAATTATCATCTGCAATTCGATATTCAATAAATTCTAAAGCCTGGTTCCCGGGCGCAAAAGCTGTTATTGAGTTATTCATGGTTAATTTTTTGTTGTGCAAGTTTTATATATGATAAGTTTGAATCTGCTCCAATAAAATTTCGTTCTAATTTTTTAGCGGCGATAGCAGTCGTTCCACTGCCAATAAAACAATCAAGAACTATATCACCTATATTTGAGCTTGCTTTAATAATTCTTTCTATCATAGCGAGCGGTTTAGGTGTTATATGCGGTAATTTTTGTACTTTTCCATTTACTTTTGTAACATGACGTTCACTTGGAAAATGCCAAACCTCACCACAAAATCGACCATTAGGGTTAGGAAACCAACGTTTTCCATTTTTCAATATCCCTTTTTTTGCTGCGTGGTCTATCCGTTCGGTAGATTCATACGGCACACGAATATCATCATAATTGAATGTATATTTTTTTGATTTTGTGAAAAACAAAATTGTTTCCTGACCATTACTGTATTTTCTTTTACTTGAACCCAATCCATCCCGCTTATCCCAAGTAATCCAATTTTGGAATATTAACTTACGATGTGACAAATGTTGTAAAATGAATGCCGAATTGTATGGAGTATTGAATATATAAACACTGCCAGTTTGTTTCAACTTAGGTAATAGAGCGTCAATCCACGAAAAAGTCCATTGAAAAAAATCTGTTTCAGAAACAAATGTATCCCATTCTGCTTTACGCATATTGTAAGGTGGATCAATCACGGCTAAATCAATGCTACCATCATTGATTTTATTTAAAAATTTAAAACAATCCAAATGATAAATTGAATTTATTGGTAACATTTTTCAAATAATCCTTCATCAAGTTTTTGCATAATTATCGCTTCATACGAATCAGAAACTTCATAACCAACAAAGTGTCTGCTACATTCCTTCGCTACCTTCAAAGTAGTTCCTGAGCCTGTGAAAGGGTCGAGTACAACATCACCAACGTAGGTATAAAGTTTAACACAACGTCGAACGATCTCTTCCGGCATAATAGCGGCGTGTTTTCCGAACGCTAAATCATTTTTACCGGGTATCGGAATATTCCAAATTTGCTTTGTGTATTCGAGCCATTCTTTTTGCGTTAGTTTACTACTCTCTTTTATTTCTTGTGGTAAATTGTTTTCCGGTTTTCCATCTTTTACAAAAATGCTAATGAATTCTACAGTATTTTGGGCGTAAAAATTACGGGGATATGGATAACTTCCAAACATAACTTTTTTGCTGGGATTTGTCCGATTCCAAATGTACATATCAAGTAAAAATAATTTCGTGTTACGTAAAATTGAGTGTTTTATATCACTATCAATATCGAAAATATGTCGGTTATAATGTGTATTCATCGTATTTTTTAACATGGGCATAAGCGGGCTATTAACTGCTAATTTTCCATTGGGTTTTAGCACTCTTTCACATTCTTTCCATACATACAACAACTCTTTTGATATAGTCTTCATAATCCGCAACATCACCAATTTGACCTAATTTTTGGTCACTGTGGGTTTCCTGTTGATAACCATCAAGCGAATAATCCTTGATGTTAAAATATGGCGGACTCGTAACGATTAAATGTACAGAATTATCCGGCAATTCCGACATATTGCGAGAATCAACAAAGAAAACTTTATCTAAATAATTCGGTTTAGATTGACGTCTCATCTATAATCAGCAAAAATAGGTTCTAATAGGAAGGGATAAAATCAATAATTCAAGTATCATAGTGGTTCGTGTTCTTTCTACAAAGCTTCCATTCTAATCACTTCCATCAATTTTTCAATCACCGTCTCAACCGCAATAACACCGAGTTCACCTTCTTTTCTGCTTCGTAATGCTAGCGTATTTGATTCGGATTCTTTGGCTCCGACAACGGCTAAATACGGAACAAGATCAAGTCTTACTTCACGGATTTTGGTGTCGCTTTTTTCGTTGCACAAATCTGTGGTTGCGCGGATATTTTATATTCGTAATATTTCAGTGGAATTTGTCGTAACTATTCAGCGCAGTAGAGGCGTAATGCTTTGCGTCTCTACGAAAAACGCATCTATTCGGTTGTATTAATACGACTGAATAATTACGAAATTCGAGTGAAATGATATTTTTTTCAGTGTTTTTGTCTGTTATATTTGGTTTATAAACTTTAGACTTTTGCGCAACAAAAAAACAATTTAATCAAGATTTTCTATTTGCTCTTTTACGGTCAATTTCTTTTAGTATAATTTTTCGCAGGCGGATTATTGACGGAGTTACTTCTACAAGTTCGTCTTCTTCAATAAATTCCAGTGCTTCTTCTAAAGTGAATTTTTTTGCGGGTTTTAAGATAATGTTTCTGTCGCTTCCTGAAGCTCTCATGTTGGTCAATTTTTTTTCTTTTGTCGGGTTTACATCCATGTCTTCGTTTCTTGAATTTTCGCCGACGATCATACCTTCGTAAACAACCTCGCCGGGAGAAACATGCGGTTCAGATCGTGCCTGGAGTGAATCCAACGCAAAAGCGTTTGCTTTGCCGTTGACCATTGAAACCAGAACGCCCGTCGAGCGACCCGGAATAGCTTCTTCGCGCGGCTTATAACCTTCAAAACGATGATTTATAACTGCATTGCCTTGTGTTGCCATCAACAATCTTGTCCTCAAACCAATCAAACCGCGTGCAGGAATAGAAAATTTGATAATTGTTATTTCGTTACGATTATTCATTTCTAAAACTTGTCCTCGTCGTGTACCAACCATTTCCATTACAGGTCCCGTTTGGTTCTCCGGCACTTCAATAACAAGCGTTTCAAAAGGTTCTTCGATTACGCCGTTATTGTTACGATAAATCACTTCGGGTTTCCCGATTGATAGTTCGTATCCTTCACGCCGCATTGTTTCAATTAGAACCGACAAATGCAACACCCCACGTCCCGCAACCGAAAATAACTCCGTCCCCTCTATCGGCTCAACACGAAGCGCAACATTCCGCTCAAGCTCACGCAATAACCGTTCCCGCAAATGACGACTTGTTACAAATTTGCCCTCCTTGCCGCCAAGCGGAGAATTATTGATGCCGAATGTCATCTTGAGTGTCGGTTCGTCAACATGAATTCGGGGCAACGGATTAGGATATAATGGCGGACAAATCGTATCGCCGATTTCAATTTCTGTCAAACCTACAACCGCAGCAATATCACCTGCATCAACCTCATGTACTTCAGTTCTGCCGAGATTGTTGAATGTGTAGAGTTGTGCGATTTTACCTGAAATTTGTTTGTCGTTCCTTTGCATCATAACAACATTCATTCCCTTGCGTATTGTTCCGGCATGGACTTTGCCGATAGCTATCCGACCAACAAACTCCGACCACGCAATCGTAGTTACAAGCATTTGAAGCGATGCGCCGATTTCTACCTCCGGCGCAGGTATCTTTGTAAGAATCAAATCCATAAGCGGCAAAATCGAATCTGTACGTACCGCGGGATCAGTTGTCGCGTAACCTTCTTTCGTACTGGCAAAAAGATATGGGAAATCGGCGGCTTCATCGCTTGCGCCAAGTTGCAAAAACAAGTCGAACATCTCATTGACAACCTCATAAGCCCGCGCATCCTTGCGGTCAATTTTATTAACAACAACTATCGGTCGTAAACCGACCTCTAACGCCTTGCCCAAAACAAACCGAGTCTGCGGCATCGGTCCTTCAGCCGCGTCAACAAGCACAAGACAACCATCCGCCATACTCAACACCCGCTCAACCTCGCCGCCAAAATCAGCATGACCAGGCGTGTCAATAATATTTATTTTCACTCCCTTGTAAGGTATGGCAATATTTTTAGCAAGAATAGTTATTCCGCGCTCGCGTTCAAGATCATTTGAATCGAGAATTTGTTCGCCTGTCAATTGTGCGTCACGAAATTGACCGCTTTGACGAAGCATACAATCAACAAGAGTTGTCTTACCATGATCAACATGTGCGATAATCGCGATATTTCTAATATCGTTCCTAATCTGTGGCATCGTTCAATTTTTTATTTTGTTATTTATCGTTTCAATAATTATTTCTTTGGAAATATTCAATATCTATAAAAGTTTTCTACCTTTTAAACTGTTCACACTTTAAATTTCCTTCACCACCGCCTGTTTACCTATCGGAAAGCAGGCTCCTACGCTCTTGAGTCACGCAATTTATATTACGAACAGTATAAGGGCTGCATATTTGTAGAAAACGTAATTTTTTCTTGGCAAGTTAGCGGTAGGAAATAGACAAGATTATTTTTTTTTGTATTCCATTGAATCGTAGAATTTTTTGTACTCGGCTTTTTCGTTTTGGCTGGTGAATCTTACGTAATGGAATTTTGGGTATCGGTATTTTAATATATCAATTCCTCGGCATGGATCGGTTTGGCAAAGTACGAATGTTGGTTCTTGTGCAGGTTGTTTTTTTCCGATTTTCGCTAACACGTCTATATCGTGTCCATCAACCCGATACACTCGTGCGCCGAATGATTTTAATCTTTTGTGAAATGGTTCAATATTCATTACGTTTGACATTATACCGTCACATTGGTAACCGTTCATATCAACATAAATTAACATGTTACCAAGTTTATGAAAACTTGCGGCTTGTACTGCTTCCCAAAATTCGCCTGATTGACATTCGCCGTCTGACATTAGCATAACAACTCGTCCAGTTTCACCAATAGTTTTTCTTGCCCAAGCGATTCCTGCCGCCTGGCTGATTCCTTGACCGAGCGAACCTGTTGTGACTTCCATGCCGGGCGAATGCTCTGCGCCGATCATTTCAACACGGCTGCCGTCTTTATCATATTGTTCCATGCCGGTTTCGTCCATTCGTTTAGCTTCGATCAATGCGGCATAAAGAACCAATGCGTATTGTGCGGGTGAGAGAATAAAATTATCACATTCCCATCGTCCAGCACCGTTGTATTCGGCGCCGGTAACTGCGGCTACGCCGGATTTTGGGGGTTCGTTGAATTTCGTTGGCAAAATAGGGCGCTCAAGCGGAGCAAGCCGTAAAATTTTACCGTAAAGTGTTGCGAATATTTCAGCTGACGAACAAGCTTGACTCAAATAACCGCCATTACGCGCAATTGTATGAGCAAGTACACGCCGCCGAATCCCGTAAGCCATTCGTTTAACGAGGAATTTCCATTTATCAGAACTCATTTGATTTGCAATTTCTAATTTCTAATTTCTAATTAAATTTTTTGTGTAACGATTTTTTTCTACGTTTATTTTTGCGAAGTATAGCTAATTCAAAAAACAAAGCAATCTAACAACAAGAAAAACAAAAAAATTCAGAAATAATTAAAAATAGCTTTAACGATTATAACGGTTGCACAGTCAAAATAACCAACAAGACAGAATTTTAAACAGTTCACACTTTAAATTTCGTTTGCTGCCGCCTGCTTACTTATCATAAAACAGGCTTTTACGCTCTTGAGTCGCGCAATTTATGGTACGGACAATATATATTTTGCGTTTGATATTGTTTGATTATTACTTTGTTTATATTATAATTTATTTTTATTGTGTTATTTGATTGAGGCTAGGATATGTTGTTTAGGAAAAAATTAAAACTTTACTGTTATAAATAGGCTTTCCGATAGGTAATCAGGCGAAGGTAAAGGCAATTTAAAGTGTAAACAGTTTAAAACATTCATGTTAAAAATATTTCGTAAAATATTAATTTGTTTCTCTCTGCTTTTTCGCGGACAATTTTTCATATTATGTCAAGCGATTTCTGCGGCGTTTATTCCTGCTTGTTTTTTTGGCATGAATAAACAAATTTTCTATAAATTGAACCGCAAAAAACAACCCCCCAACAATATTACAGATGAACTCAGTATTGTTACCGGTACGGAAAAATTAGTTGTTGAAACCGTAAAAGATCTTTATGCGGGCAATTCTGAGACTCTTGAGTTTTATGAAAATTTTTATCGTAATGGAATTGAACTTTGGGCGGCTAAGTTGGGAGAAAGAGTTGTTGGTTCTGTTTGGCTTTACACCGGTACATATCTTGCTAACTGGGAAGGTTACGATGCGTCGCTTTTACGAATTGGCGTAGAACCGACGGCGAAATTTTTTGCTAATGGTTTTGTTGATTCTGCGTATCGCGGGCAAAGAATTTTTCCGGCAATTGTTGCTTTTTGTACGTCGGTTTATCGGGACAATGAATTTTATTCAAGTGTTGACGAGTTAAATTGTACTTCAGTGAGGGCGCATGAACGAATTGGTTTTGGGCGTTGTGCGGTTGCTTATTATATTCGTTTGGGTTGGCGAGCGTATTGCATTTTTTTTAACAAAGACAACAACAATCATTGGCAATGGAGTTGTTTTAGGTTACCGCGAGGTGTTGCGGTACCAGTTGCAATCTCAAATAAACTCTCCTAAAATTCAAATTGCCGTCAAAAATATCTTCCAAAAAAACTTGCCCTTCAATAACAACATGTTTACAAAATGGAAAGAAACCATTCAGCCGAAAAATATCCGCAAGCCGAAAAATTACGTCTATTGACCGGACCTCCGTTTAACACGGAATCGGACGCGATATACGCCGCGCTTGTCCGTGATTTTGACGGCAAAAAAATCTTGTGTGGAGGAACAACCGCAAAAATTGTTGCGCGAGAACTCTACCGACCAATCAAATTCGATAACAAATTACTCTATAAAGGTGCAGGGTTACCGCCGCCGTCGGATATTTTGGGAATTGATCTTGTTACAGAAGGAATTTTAACATTGACAGATGTTGTACAAAGAATAGAAAAAGACGACACGTTGGCAACTAATTTGCCGTTAGCATCAAAAAAAATTATACAACTACTTTGCAACAGTGACGAAATTGAACTTGTTGTTGGAACAAGAGTAAACAAATCCCACCAAGACCCACATTTACCAATCAACCTCGAAACCCGCCGCAACATAGTTAAACGCCTAAAAACAGCCCTCGAAGAAAAATACCAAAAAAAAGTTTCAATAAGATATTTTTAGGGAGATTGAGGTCTCTGTTGTTGTACGATAAGATTTACACCTGTTTTTGAGCAATACTGTCCGTTCTATAGTGAACAGTTTATACCGCGCCTACTTTAAAATTCCTTTTGACGAGTGAATTAAATTTTTTTATTACAGTCTGATTTCAATTATCCACTCGATTGTACTCTTTTTACTTTAAAAATCTTTTTTGTAAAAAAGAACAGAGCATATAAGATTTACAACAACTGTATTCTTGAAAACATTATTTGCCTAGTTTACATTTTTGACAAAAAAATTATCGTTACAAGAATACGCCAAAAATTTTTAATTGGACATACGTTTTGCCATTATATTTATAAAGGTACAATGTTATTTGCAAAAGTTTAGAGGAGAAATTTTAAACTGCTCACACTTTAAATTTCATTTACCTTTGCCTGATTACCCATCGAAAAACAGGTTTTAACATTCTTGAGTCATGCAAGTATATCGATTTAAAAATATTATTGTAAGTTGACCTTGTAAGTTTTATAATATGGTATTCCTAAAAGATCTATTATAAATGTTTACTATTTATTGCAACAAAAATATTTCTGCGCAATCAATAGTTATACTTATTAAAAACCGGACTTTCATTTTGATGAACATAATTATCGTTACAATAATATGCCAAAAAATAGTAATTTGACACACATTTCACGCTTATATTTACAGTGTAAAATGCCATTTTACAAAAGTTCAGATTATACAATTTTTGGCAATGTAATTACAATGTAACTTACATGTAATTGTATTATCCCTAAATATAACTTCCAATTTTATTTCTTAATTAAAATGCGTTTTGATCTAACTTATGCGGCATTTCGTGTGCTTGATCGTGCTGTGGGCGAACAGTTACCGTTGTGTATGTCAACGGAGATTTCAGCAGCGAAATTATTAGTTGCGTTGTTTAAGGAGGAAGATTGCCGAGCAGTGCAGTGGTTACATGAAGCGGGTTTATATTTGGTGCAATTTCGGCACGCGTTTGATTTGGATACGCTTGAAAAATCTGTTTATCCGCCGGATTATTTGGCGGACAAAGACGACGATACAATTGCCCGATTAGAAATGCCGATTAGTGCGCCGTCTTTTCAAGTTGGTAGTTATGGGATTCCGGCGGAAGCATATTCAGGCGCCGCGGCTGCGAATCCAAACGCGATCAACGCTGTTGCCGTAACAAACAATCCAAATTCTGTAACAAATATTACTGTTCCAACTGATCCAGACGGCGGTAACTCAAGCAGTAAATATCTGCCCAAACGCCGTAATACACAACAAGAACCCGATGAAGTAACTTTGAACGAAAATAATTCTGCGGATCAATCTCCGAAACGTTACTATTCACTTTTTACCGCTAATTCAAGTAATTCCGTAACTGATGCAAACAAAATCTTACAATCAACTAAGCATAATAATTGGTTTTATGTTGATGATCAACCTGTTGCAATCTCACAATTATCTCCAGAACTTGAAACAGCTATCGAAACTATTGGACAACAATTCAGAATCTTCAACAAAAAAGATCAAAAAATATCATTGACAAACGGCGGTGTCAGAACTATTGAAACTACCGACAATACATATACGATAAATCAACTAATCGCAACTGAACATCTTTTACTTGCTATTTCAATGGATTCATCTGATATTGGAAATTGGCTTAAAGATCATGGATTGGACTCGACGACTTTACGCGAACGAATCGAAACTCTCAACAACCCAAACCGAATTAACAATAATCAATTCGATCACCAATTCACGCAATCTGAAAATAACCTGCTTAAAAAAACATATTTAGCTGAAGATTTTGTAGATTCAACGCAAGATAAAATTGATTCTGATCAATTATCGTACAAAATTTATCGATTACTTGATGCTGCCGCTAACCGCGGGCGTGAAGCCGTGCGCGTAATTGAAGATTACGCACGATTTGTGATTGATAATCAAGTCTTAACTCGCAAATTAAAAGAATTTAGACACAGTTTACAAATGATATTGAGTCCGATTGATTTTTCGAAACGTCTGGCTGCTCGCGAAACTGAAAATGATATTGGCAAAGAAATTGAAGCGGAAAATGAGTATTATAGAAACACAACAAAAAATGTCATTGACGCCAACTTTGCACGATTACAAGAATCGCTGCGAAGTATAGAAGAGTTTTCAAAAATTCACCATAACGAAGTTTCAAAACAAATTGAACAACTCCGATATCAAAGTTACATTTTACACAAGGAATTTCCAACTGCTAATATTTGTAACGATAATTATACAAATTTACCGGATACAACCGAACCCAATCAACAACACAGCATTCATACAAAAAACTCCGACAATAAATACGGTAACAATGATGATTTGTTACGGCGGTGGTTAGTTGAGTTAATTGGTGCGGCGGGGCTTTATGTTTTAGTTGATTGTATGGAGAACGAGTTGGTTTTCAAGGATGTTGCGAGTCAAATAATTGAAGGCGGAGCAGATGTGATTCAACTTAGAGATAAATCGGCGGATGATCAGACGCTTTTGAGTCGTGGTAATATTTTGCGAGAGTTGGCAGGCAGCGGAACAAAGCGAGTGTTATTTGTGATGAATGATCGTCCTGATTTGGCAATATTAACCGGAGCAGACGGCGTACATGTCGGGCAAAAAGATTTGTCTGTAGCAAATGTACGGCAGATTATTGGTAACAAATATTTGATTGGAGTTTCAACACATAATATAGATCAAGCTCATCAAGCAGTGATTGATGGTGCAGATTATATTGGGGCGGGACCTGTTTTCGAGTCGGCAACAAAAAATTTTAATTCGCTTGCAGGAATCGAATTTCTAAACGATGTGAGTAGGGCGATTAAAATTCCCGCGTTTGCCATCGGAGGAATAAATGAAGACAATATCACAGAAATTATTGCAGCAGGTTTTACACGAATTGCAGTTAGTAATGCCATAAAAAATGCTCAAAATCCTAAACAAGCCGCAGAAAAATTACGAAATTTTATCTAATTGGTAACTTCTAAAATTATTTTAACCGAGTAATAAAAATTACGCGATTTATTATTTTTTTACGGATACAAATAATATTTTTATTGAAAAAAATTAAATCTGTATTGTTACAAAACATAAATCTTCACGACCAATCTTTAGCAATAATTTCATGATATTGCCGACAATTTCTGTATCGAAAAAATGTAAATTTACATTTTAAAATAGTCGATACCAAGACAATCAATCGTCAATCTTTTATCATGCTTTTATCGTATTTTCGTAACCGTTCACATCTTCCTGAACAAATCACTTTTTGACGATTGTAAAACAAAAGCATAATCAACTCATAATGTTCACGGCAGATTTAATGTAACGTTATATTGAAGGTATTTTAAAGTTTCGGTAATACAAATATAAAGTGTGAAATGTTTATTCTGTTTGTACTATACCGCTCCTACTTTAAAATCCTTCTTGACGAGTGAAATTAATTTTTCGCGAGTTGTTTTTTTGAGTATCTTTTAGTACAAATTTTTGGTTGTGTAATGCAAATTAGAGTAGTCAGTAGCTGGTATGACGAAATTGTTACATGAGTTGAAATTTGTGTATAAGAAACCGAAACCTTCACCCGGTAAAGCCGACCGTAAAGCACAACTTGAATAGGTTAAAATTTTCAGAAAACTCCGTAAAACAGCAGACGAAACCGATGTTTTTTATTTTGTTGATGCGGTTCATCCGCAACACAACAGTATGCCGGATTATGGTTGGCGCGAAAAGGGAATTGAGACGGAGTTGAAGACGAATTCAGGTCGCCAGCGGTTAAATATCAATGGAGCATTTAATAGACCTTTTCTCTAACAGACAAAACAATAAACGGCGATTCAATAAAACGTTTAATACATGAGGTCAAAAAGAAAAATCCTAAAGCAAAAAAATAACTTTTATACTTGACAACGCAAGTTATTATCATAATGAA
>JAITDV010000039.1 GCA_031282385.1 Planctomycetaceae bacterium
GCGGTTTTTCGTTGTAGATTTTTTGTTGCGTTGATGTATTTTTAGGTTAGAGAAAAGGTCTAATATTTGCAAGGTTTTAAGGAAAATCTCGGATAAAACAATAACTATATTGCAAATTAAAACTCTAAATTGCAACCAGATAAGCCCAGAATTTATAGCACCAAATGACTTTTTCAGGGACAACTAAATATTTAGTCGTATGTCTATTATCGTCCGCAATTCTGTTACCCAAGCCCAATAAATCCGCGCGGAACAATGTAATTTTCCAAACGGTTTTAATATTCCAACCCTTATTTGTCAAATTACCTTTAGTCGCCGAAAATTTCTCCCAACGCGCCCTTATGACATTATGCCCGTATGTTTCATTTGATATTGTCTTAAATTCACCATCAAAAGAATAAGGACATAAGGGCTTATTTTTGGGCGTTGGCTGCGACTAATGGAAATTAGATAAATAAGAGTTGTTTATTTTAGAACGCTGCGTTTTAGTCTGCTCTATTCCCTAACTCATTTTTTCTAAACAACTGAAGCCCACAGCTGAATAGTTAGATTTATTTTGTTTTAGCATTTGGCATGAAAGTTTGAGCTTCTTCCATGATTTGCATTAGTTCTGATTCCAATTTTTGACTCAAGTCGGTTCCTGTTGCGATTTTGATATTCGATTCTCCAACCAATTCATCAATTCTTGAAGCTGCTTCATTTGATGATTTGGCAAGTTTGCGAACTTCGTCCGCTACAACAGAAAAACCTACACCGGCTTTACCCGCTCGCGCTGCTTCAATCGACGCATTCAACGCTAAAAGATTCGTTTGTCTTGCAATTTTTGAAACTACAGAAATTACACTAGAAATTTCACTTGATTCAGTCTTAATTTCCCGCATCAATTGAGCTGTCTCCTCCACCTGTTTAACCATTCCTTCAATTGCGGCAAAAAATGACATTGTGAATTTTTCTTGTCTTTCCGACTTCGCAACCGCATGTTCTTCCGCGTTTAATAGTACGTATTTTTGTCTAAGAAAACATAATTCTGCACGTGTCAAGTTATTGAAAAACGCCGTTGCCATCTCCTTACAACTATGATAACCACATGCACCACAATTCAAAACGTCATCTTCACCTTTTTTCAGAAGGTCTTTGGCATAAATTTGTTCACGTTGTTGTTCTGTTGGTTGTTTGATAGTGTTATTTTCTTTAAGGTTGGCGTAATGCCGATCATAAATTGCCGGTTGCCAGTATGAATCAATTTGTTGATGCAATAATTCGTAATTGTCTTCTGATGGATGTTTTTTTTGTTCTTCACGGTAAAGTTCCTTCAACACTTTACTGCGGTTTTCTATCAACGATTCCAATTGATCACGAGAATCACTACAAATATTTTTCGTCCCCGTACCACCGTTACAACCAAGTTCACAATTCAAACAATCAATAAGAAGCGGATTAACCTTTTCCTTACGGGACTCATCCAAATGATCCAAATAATGGTAAACACAATGTCCCTCAATTTTACGAATACTCTCTTCTATTCCCGCAACTTCACGCATTACTGTTCGCATTAGACCGCCTGGCGTAGAAAATAAAACTGCACGTTCCGCTGTTGGATTGTCGTAATCTGTCGGTTCAAAACTATCCAGATCGATTTTTTGTTCCGATAAATACTTGTCAAGATTCGCCATCGTAACGTTGTAATCGCCCAATTTTGTCTCCTCAAATTCGCGTTTTTTTGCAATACACGGCGAAATTACCGCGACTTTATAACCGGCATATTGCTTGTAAAAAATACGAATCATCTGAATTGCATGAAGCATTGGGCTATGTGCCGGCGCAAGATACGGAATTAATTCCGGTCGATAAATCTGAATATACGTTACAATAGCCGGACAAGGTTGGGCAATTACGAGTTCGGGTTTCTTGTTTTGGATATACTCAAGATACGACTTGACCGTCAACTCCGCTCCAAAACTAACATCAAAAATCGCCTTAACGCCAATAGAACGAAGCCACGTATTAAATTGAAAATATCTTTCAGGAAAATTTGCGGCAATCGCCGGCGCAACTATCGCAATCATTTTGACACCACGCCGAAGATCCGCAAGAAAATTGCCCATGTCATCAACAATCTCTCTTGCCCCATGAGAACAAGCCTTGATACATGAGCCGCACCCGATACAGAGATCATGGTTAAGATCAATGTAGTGTCCGGAACTACCATCATTGCAGTAACGAACCGGACACACGCGAATACAAACATTACAATTTACACAACGCTCTTTATTTATACGAACTACCGGTAATAATTTTCTCATGATAATCAAGACTGACAATAACAGACGCGAATTTTATCGTTTGGTTTATGTTGGATTATTTGACGGAATTTTCATTCCTAACTTCAATCCCAACGCGGCAAGTTTTTCTTTAACTTCTGTCAATGTCGTTTCACCGAAATTGCGTAACTCAAGCAACGAATCCTCTGAACGAGTAACAAGATCACGAAGAACTTTTATATTTTCACTCTCAAGACAATTCATTGCCCTGACCGACAACATAAGCTCAGCAAGTTCCATCGATAATTTTGCATCCAACGAAGGATCGACGCCTGAAAACATTGATGGTTTCGCTCTGGAGTGTACGAGTTGTCCCAATCGATCATATTGGACAAAAGGATTGAGATGCTTTCGGAAAATTTTCGCTCCCTCAACAAGAGCAAGCTCAGGACTAACAGAACCATCAGTCCAAATTTGAATCGTCAACCGGTCATAGTTGGTTTTTTGTCCTACGCGAGTTTCATCAACATCGTACTGAACACGCACCACAGGACTAAACGCTGCATCAAGCGGAATAAAACCAATATCTTCACCTCTATCTCGAATAGAAGCCATTTGTTCGGTTGCAGGGACGTAACCGCGTCCATTCTCAACTACCATTTCTATCTCAAAAGGAACATTGTCCGTGAGTGTAGCGATAAAATGATTTTTCGCAATTACCTCAACACTGTCATCGCCCATTATATCAGCACTCGTAACTTGACCGGCTGTGTTTTTTGAAATACGTAATATTCTAGGCTTGTCATCATACAACTTGACAACAAGCGACTTAATATTGAGCGTTATTTCGGTAACGTCCTCAAGTACACCTTTGATTGAGGTAAATTCATGAAGTGCGTTTTTGATCTTGACTCGCGTTATTGCGCTGCCTTCAAGACTAGAAAGCAAAACACGACGCAAACTATTGCCAACAGTATGACCAAAACCACGCTCAAAAGGCTCCACAACAAAACTGCCGTAATTGTCTGTAAGAGTCTCCGAATTACACGATACCTTGCTGGGAAGTTCTAATCCCCTCCAACGAATACGCATATACTTTTCTCCAATATTGTTAAACTGTCAAAAACCGAACCGCAAGGAATTATCCTCACAATACCGATTACTAAAAACGCAGGAAAACACTCCCCACGTCACTCACTCTAACGTCATCGCAGAATATTCTCCTGCGTTGTTATTCTATTTTTACCAAATTAATCGTTCATACTTGAAATTTAAAGTGTGAACAGTTTAGAAAACTCTTTTTTACGTCTATCTCAAATTGAGTTCGCTTAAATGGCGACAATAATAAATTTGTCAATATTGAAATCTTTTTAAAATGTTCACACTTTAAATTTCGTTTACCTTTGCCTGTTTACCTACCGGAAAGCAGGCTTTTACGCTCTTGAGTCACGCAATTTATAGTACGAACAGTAAACATTTATGTTACAAAAATTTCAAAACTCAATAGATTTTCAAATTACCCTTCCGCATAATCCAATCCGCACATTCCAAAAGGTCGGGCATTATAAACTATTTGTCGCAAAACGCAATAGTGATCACGGCTCGCCGGAAAATTTTCTTATCGTCCAACCAGCAAAATACGCCATTAAAGAATAACATAAAAAATTTTTTTATACCAATTCACATTTGTAAATCAATAATTAATAATCAATTACATTTTTTGCTCGGCATAATGCTAATATGCCGAATGCTATTCAAATTTCGTCAGTACAAATACAAAAAAACGTATCTAGTCGGTCGTATGTTTATTATTGTCAACAATTCTGTTCCCCAAGCCCAATAAATCCGCGCGGAACAACATAATTTTCCAAACGGCTCTAATATTTATACTTTCGTATCATAAATTGTGCGGTTCAAGAGCGTAAAAGCCTGCTTTCAGATGCAGATAAGCAGGCGGAAAAGGAAATTTAAAGTGTGGACAGTTTAAAACCCTTATTTGTCAAATTACCATTAGTAGTCAAAAATTCCCTCCAATGCGTCATTATGCTTTTTTGCCCTTATATTTTGTTTAAATTCACCGTCAAAAGAATAAGGGCATAAGGACACATTTTTTGGTGTGTTGTCTGCTACTAATGGAGATTGGATAAATAAGGGTTGTTTACTTTAGAGCGCTGCCTTTTTGCCGGCTTCGTTGCTATTCCCTGACTACTTTTTCCTAAATAATTGAATCCCGCAACTGAATAGTTACGTTGATTTATAAAAAAGTGATTTAAAAGAAAAATAGAGACGCAATATATTGCGTTGCGTCTCTACAAATTTTTATAAAAATTTTACGAATAATTATCAATATTTTTTTGGAAAATTTTTTTTCGATTTCGTCAAGGTTTTTCTACGATGACGTCGTATGTTGTTGGACCTCCGCGTTTGACTTCGAATATTAAATCCGTTTTTTCGGCGGATCGATATTTCTCCGCAACCCGTTCAACACTCTCAAACGAAACGAGATTTTTTTCACCGTTATGGTTTTCATAAACAGCGTTGGTAATCGTATCTGTACCGGTAAGCCAGACTTTATACGTACCGTCAGGGATACCTTCAACTTCATTGACTCCGCCGGTAATATACGTACCGTTGCTTTTTACCGTACAAAAAAACGAATGTTTACCATCATCAAAAACGACGTTGCCGAAATTGATTGGCGTTCCATCCGAATATTTTACATTGCCGGAGATTTTAGTAACACGACTGCAACCTACCAAACAACAAGTTGCTATCAGCAACACAACTATCAAAATATTTTTGTATTTCATAAAATTTGGTTTAATTTTTTATTTGGATATTTTTTGAAAACCGACATGAATATCGGTAACGAAAAAGCATTAACAGACAAAATAACAAAAATTGGATATTTTAAACTGTTCGCACTTGAATTTTCCACTACCTTTGCCTGCTTACTTATCGGAAAGCAGGCTCTTACGCTCTTGAATCAGGCAATTTATAGTCCGAACAGTATATTTTGTCTGTTGTTGCTTAAAAAATCATGCTTTTTGATGACACAAATCATGGTATTGATACGGGATTTCCGTCGTCGACACGTGCGAGGTTGTGCATCACTGTTTGCGAAGTTATGATTGAAATTGCTTGAACGGAACCATCGCCGAGTACAAAATTGACAATGCCGGTGTGAGAACTACCGAAACCATAATTGCCATGTGCGCCGCCGCTTGAAGAATTATCTGTCGGATGCATATTGGCAGGAATACGTGAATCATTGGGACCGCGGGCAAGTGGAATTCTATTTGCAGCAATTAATCTTCCAACATTGCTTACGATAGTAGTAGGATATGCGCCAAAGTAACTGCCGTCCCATTGTCGGGCAGTGCCATTTGTGTTTGAGTTGAGAGCCCAAGCCGGAATATGTTTTTCGCCGAAGACGATTTGGTTACTCGTTCCATCCGACAACCAATGCATATTATCACGTGGCTCCCATCGGATCAAATTTTGAAAATCCAAGTAACCGGAGCCGTTACCCGAGCTAAAGGTACAATTTGCTACCCGTAACGCACCTTTGTAATCAGATACTTTTCTGTCCGTTTCCGTTCTAATAACACCATATTCTGACCAATAGTATTCACCTTCTTTGCCAATCACAACAGCGTAATCAGTACGTGGACCAGCAGCGGAAGAAGAGGTACCAATTCCAGGACCAAATCCGGCTGCACCGCCGCGGCGCGAAGGACAAGCATAAATTGCAACACTACCATGAGCTTTTTGTTCGCTGGCGTCAGTTATTCCTTTGTACCACTGGTCGCCGGACTGTTCTACACCTGTTGCAGCGGGTGTTGCCATAAAGCCTGTACTCGGATTGGTCACTTTTTCGTAAAGTGCGTTTTGTTCAATATACGGGTACATGAGTTGAAAGACAGAACCTTTGGAACTGTGAAGGCACACTGGTGGAAGTCCGCCCATGTTGTCATGGAAGTTGTGAACTGCTATACCAATTTGTTTCAAATTAGCTTGACATTTCATTCGTCTCGCGGCTTCGCGAGCGGCTTGGACAGCGGGCAAGAGCAGCGCGATTAAAATACCAATAATCGCAATCACAACCAGAAGCTCAACAAGTGTAAAACCCAATAAACCAAGAAAAGGCTTGAGAGAAATCTCCAGAAAATTATCGTTACGATAATTTTTTTGGCAATTTTGATCGTTCCGTGGCGGCGCCCGGGGGGGGGGGGGGGGGGGGGGGGGGGGGGGGGGG
>JAITDV010000137.1 GCA_031282385.1 Planctomycetaceae bacterium
CACCCCTAACCCCTCCGCAGGAGGGGAATAAGAAGATACCTCCGAGAGAGGCGAATAATTCTCCTCTGGCGAAGGGAAATTATTAGACCTTTTTTCTAACCTAAAAATACACCAACGCAACAAAAAACCTACACTGAAAACCCGCCTTTACCTCCTCCTAGACCACCCCTAACCCCTCCGCCGGAGGGGAATAAGAAACCGCCTCCGAGTGAGGCGAATAAGAATATGCCTCCGAGTGAGGCGAATAATTCCCCTCTGTATAAGTCTCTAATTCTTTCCTGTTTTTTTGCCGTAGAATAACCATGCTATTCCGAACAACAACATGAAACTGCCAAGATATTTTAATCCTCTTCCTGGATCGTCGTTGATTGATAATGTACTCAAATACAACCTGTCGCGTGGTTTTGTTTCCCATGCGAAAATTTTGCCGTCGTAGAAATCATGAAATCGGTAATCGCCTGGATGAAAAGGTCCGTTGAACTCGGATTGGTAAATTCTATAACGCCGTCCGTTTCCCTTGAATACTGCCGGTTGGTTCATTGAGATCGATATGTTTCCGCTAATCATATCAAATTCATCGGTTGATTGTGTAATAATTTGACTTTTACCGTTTTTCTTTTTTATGTTGACGAAATTGACTAGGCTTGAGTAATGAGATGCCATTTGAGTACCGGGTTCGGTTTGCTTGACAAATTTTTTCAGAAATATTCCGAAACCAAGATCAACAGTTACGTAATTCCATACAATACTAATTGTTCGTCCATTGCCGCAAATATATCTGATTTGATCGCGTTCCGGTTGAGCTGGTCCTAATGTTGGTGCGATTGATCGCAACCAAAAAGTGTCTGCCAAACCATCTACAGTAACTCGTAGCAAAACTCGTTGTGTTCCATTCATTGATCTGCCTACTCGTTGTTGTACAATCCGCCATCCAGGTAAATCGTGCGGTTCAAACCATTCGATTCTAATCTCAACTTCTTGTTCAGTACCTGTACCGATAGTAAAAACAGGTTTTGAGCCTGGCGGATTCATTTTTGCCGGATCAGGTACAACGCCAATAGAACTGATTTCGTTACCGTTCCAGAATCTGTAGTAGAGTTGCTTGTCGGGAGCTTGCAAGAATTCTATTCGCGGTTGGGCAAGCCGATGTAACATACTCTCCGCAACATATTCCGAACCATGTTTTGCCAACAACGCCGGATCAACCCAATAAGACACAAATACACCTAACGCCGGCGCATGAATATTTATTTCAGGATTATCCGCATCAACCATAACCACACGTCTTTCACCAGAAGCTGCCACAACCGCAAATCGCAAAATTAAACTCCTTGTAATAAACCGCACATCAGTAATCTTGAAATCCGTACCCGAAACTTGATATGACTTGCCGCCCTCGGTTTCCTGAATTAACTTGTCAACATTAATATAATGATTTTGACCTCCACAATAAAAAATTAATTGTCCCCAGTTTCCAAATTCATTTTTTTTATTCGGCTTACCGATTTTGAATGCTTCGAGTTCTGTCATTGTTGTTGTTACGTAAAATCCTACACGTTCACCGCCAGACATTTCTACGTGTTGTCCTCTGATTTCCATTGGCATGTAATTTTCAGGTTCAGGTACGGATAATTCAATAGTTTCCCAGTTGCGGGCAAATTCACTGACTTCACCAAGATCAGATACTTCACGCCGAATTTTTTTCCATAACAAATTTAATCTCATCGGCGCTACTCGACGCAATCCTGAGTTTGCGTAAAAATCAAGCACTTCGACATCAATACCTTTCAAGCTATTCGGCAATGACAATTTACCCGAATCACGCCGCCCGAATTGAAGCGCAAACCATAACGTGTCTCTATAACTTTGAACTTCGTAATTAATTTGACCGTCTTTTTTGTACTCATCCCAATTAAAAGGTCCCGGTTCAAAAGGAATAGATACTGAATTATTAGAGTTGTGAGTTGTTGAAGAATTGATGGCGATATTTTGTAATGTGAATTGCTGGCTGTCGGTTTTGACGGCGTATTCACTGGCAGTACCTTCGGGAATAGTTATTTGTGCTTCTTCGCCCCACATCCACGTAAACGCTGCGCCTGTAAGAATAACAAGAATTCCGCAATGCGAAACCAAAAACGGCAAATATAAACGCCCCGACAACAAACGATTCAATATTGCACAAAATATATTCAAACCGAAAATCATAAGAAGTCCTGCAAACCAGTTACTACCGTAAAGAGCAAACGCCGCAACTCGACGACCATACGCTGACTCAATAAATGTTCCCCACGCAAGCAACATTACAAGAATAATCATAAGAATTATTCCTATTGTCAATGATCCAAAAAAATATAACAACGTAGAAATCAAAGGTATATTAGTTTGAATAGTATTATTCCGATTATCTGAATCTGGATATTTGTTGTCTGAAGACATGTAAAAATTTTCGGTTAGGGTTATTTGATTTTTTGTAACAATAATGTTTAAATGACACACTCCAGTGCGTCAAACGTTAATTTTCAAAACAATTTTATAAAATCTCTATATCAAACACACAATAAAATTCCGCCTATACAAAGTTGCATCAAAATAAGTTTTCCAATAGGTAATTCCTTGATTACCAAAAAAACTATAGTGTGAATAGCATATTTTACTATTTTAAACTGTTTACACTTTAATTTCGTTTACCGCCGCCAGCTTACCTATCGGAAAGCAAGCTTTTACGCTCTTGGGTCGCGCAATTTATAGTACGAACAGTTATTTTTGAGTTTAATAAGCCGGTTATGTTATATTCTCAGTTAATAGATTAATTTCCAGTCAAGGACAATTCCTAATGTTGCGTGTTGTGCAAATCCGGATAGGATTGAGCGGGAACGATACGCTAAATAACCCCACGCCAAACCCGCACAAATTGAACCAAAAATCTCGCCGGTAGGATGACCAAAATGTAGCATCACAGATGTAATTGTCTGCATTAATATTGCTATGCCGATTCCACATTTGGTTGACAATCCGTGTTGCATGAAACCGCGAAACATAAACTCCCAACCAAAATAATAACCTAAATATAAAAACGCATGAATTAAAAAAATTTCATAACTTAACTCATCGGATAAGTTGCAGCGCCGTAATCCAAAATTGAACGGATAAACATTGTGAAATAAATCACTATTGCCCGCCATAATCGCAATCACTGTTACCAACGGAAACGCAATACAAAACGATCTAAACGTCCGCACAACTTCACCAATCCGAAGTCCATAATCTGATAAATTTTCATGAAACACAAATTTGACAATCAATATAGGTATAATTCCAAAAAGAATAAAAGCCGATATTAACTTGCCCTCTCCGACAAAAAAATCATACCAAAACCAGTCTTCAGAAAATTTTGCAACGCCGCTATTAAACGTACATTTCCAAATCACTGTCGAAAATAACACGTACAGCAGTATTATTTTTTCTTTCATAGACAATAATTAGTTGATAGTTAAATTGGTTGATATACTCTTCACAATTTAATTCGGTTTTAAACTGTTCATACATTAAATTTCCTTTACCTTCGCCTGCTTACCCATCTGAAAGCAGGCTTTTACATTCTTGAGTCACGCAATTTGTAGTAAGAGCAGTATAAGATATAGTTAATAGTTAATAGTCCTTTTTTGCAACTTAAAATGAAAGCCGAATTTTCCAACGTGCATAGTATATTTTGTCAAATTGTTTCAAACAGGCCGGATAAAATTTTATTGTTACGAAAATAATCTACTTCAACACCGGCATCTCCGATACGCCGCGGATTGGCAGTTCCTTTTTTGTGGTCTGCGTGGTAATCAGAGCCGCCTGAAATTATTTTGACCAACTTTCCGTAACGTTCAACAACCTCTTTTGCAATTTCATCAGGAGTTTGTTGACCTTTGTAGCTTGTTTTATTATACGTATAAACCGACTCAATTCCATCAAGTCCCGCATCTATCAAATGTCTGATATATTCGTCTCTTGAAACCGACTTACCATCAAGCAACACCCGTTCATCAATTAAATACGGATGCGCTAAAATTGCAACACCGCTGGCTTCGTGAATTGCATGTACAATTCCTGTTGCGCCGGGTTTTCTGCGTTTCACGTCGTAATCAGGATTGTCTCGCACCATAATTTTTGCGGCTTGCCAACTTTCCGCATAACCTTTTGCGGCTATCAATTCAAATATGTGTTTCTTTTGAACGCTCGTCTCGCTGCGGCTAACATCTTCCGTCAACTCTGACCACGAAATATTAATTCCATTTGCCCGCAACCTCTCTACTACTTGGCGATACGACGCAACCTTCGATTCCTCAACATCTGCCGGAAGCCATGAAATTGACGGCAACTCCCAATCACAACCAAAGCCGACAATATGAACATCATCCACATTTGTATCACACGACACCTCTATACCAAGTAGTACAGAAATTCCGAGTGAACGCGCATATTCACTTGTACGAATCTCACAACCATCCACTGAAACCGACATTGGCGGAAATACATCGTGATCCGTTATCGCAACCACCGACATACCAACCGAAGCCGCATTACGCAAAAATTCCGCCGGATCGTCATTACCGTCCGAACGATTTGTGTGCGAATGCAAATCAATTACATAATTAGGTTTGTATGTTTCAATCATTTTATATTTTTGTTTGTAAGTTGATAATTTTAGTATATTGCCCGTACTATAAATTACGGGACTCAAAAGCACAAAATCCTGCTTTCCGATAATTAGACCTTTTCTCTAACCTAAAAATACATCAACGCAACAAAAAACCTACAACAAAAAACCGCCTTTAACTCCTCCGAGACCACCCCTAACCCCTCCGAAGGAGGGGAATAAGAAGAC
>JAITDV010000140.1 GCA_031282385.1 Planctomycetaceae bacterium
TAAAACAATAACTATATTGCAAATTATAACTCTAAATTGCAACCAGATAAGCCCAGAATTTATAGCTCCAAATGACTTTTTCAGGGACAACTAAATATACCCCAATAATTGCTTCACGAAAGGTCAACCTTTTGAAGCCAACCTTTTTCATTTTACAACAATCGCCATGAAAACACAATTGCTGTCAGAAAAAGAAAACTGGTATTTATTCAGTAGAACGCAAGGGGCAATACTCAACAACCCGCCGCAACGCAGCGGGTTGTTAAGTATTTCCCTTGCGGGGCGAAGGAAATTTTTACAATAGTTACTTAAATAGTTTATAAATTACCGAACAAAAAATTAAGCGGCGGTCGGCGTTTTTGGATACGGCGTTCTGTTGGGAATTTTATTCCGTTTTGTTCAAGTTGATTGAGATAGTCAACTGAAATATTCAAAAGCTCATTCATATAAAACGTCCGCTTAATCGGCGCATCATCATCAAGTCCCTTGCGTAACTCCTCCAACTCGTCAACATGCTCATTTAACTTGTCCAATTCATCGAAAAATTTTGTTTCGTTCAACGGTGCATATTTACGTGCTTGACGTATTTTATAATTCGCGATCTGATCGATCAAAATCTTAAATTCTTTGTCTTCTTTGACTCGTGCCTCCGATAACTCGCGTAACTTTTTCACAATATCAGGCGTAATATAAGCCGGTTCTTTGGCGGGATTAGTTGTTGCAGGAATTTTGGTCAAAGTAAGCGGATTGTCAAGATCAGATTCGCAAATTCCATCAAGCACATCACTCAACGACGGTAAAACAACATCCGCCGCAACACCTTCTCGTTGCGGCGAAATTCCTTCAGGACTATAAAATCCTTGAATCGTGATTTTTATTGCGCCAAGTTCATTAGGTCTGCCCGGGAATAAATCATCGGCAAGATTTTTCATCTGTTGCACTGTTCCCTTGCCGTGTGTCCGCGAATCGCCGACAATTAAACCGCGTTTATAATCTCTGATCGCTCCCGCAAAAATCTCACTTGCACTCGCACTAAACTTACTTGTTACAACCACCAACGCACCCGTCCACTCACAACTAGGATCAGGATCATCCCGCATTTGAGGTCGTGTACTTTCTTCTTTTGTCTGAACTGTTGTTCCTGTTCCGATAAAAAGCCCTGTAAGTTGAATTGCTTCCATCAATGAACCACCGCCGTTGCGCCGTAAATCCAACAAAACAACATCAACTTCACTCGAAATAAATTCAGTCAGAATCTTTTTTATATCGGTAGTTGTACTTCTTGCGTTTGGGTCGCCTCTTCTTATTGCTTCCATGTCAAGATAGAAATCGGGCAAATCAATTACACCGATTTTATAAGGTTTGTCGTCGCTTTTTTTACCGGTTTCAAAAATTTCCGATTTTGCAACTTGATCTTTCAGATCAACTTTGTCCCGCACGATTCTAACTATTTTAGAAGTTCCGCCCGATTGTACTTCCAAACGAACAATTGTTCCTTTGACGCCGCGAATCAAACCAACAACATCCGATAACTTGAAATCAACAATATCCTCAAGATTACCATCATCGCCTTGACCAACCGCAATAATCCTGTCGTCAACTTTCAACTCGCCCGACTTATCCGCCGGACCGCCTTTAGACAAACCTTTAATCACAGTGTAACCATCCTCCAACGTCAACGTCGCTCCAATCCCTTCAATATTCTTGCCGATTATTGTTTCAAAACTCGACAAATTTGACTGCGACATATAACTCGTATGCGGATCAAGCGCACCCGAAATTGCCGATAAATATTGTTCAAGTACTTCGTCGTTGGCGTTTTGTTTTACCTTGTCAAGCACTGTCTTGTCCGCAATATGATTCTCCAGCAACATCCGCTTTCTGAAACTCGTATAACGTTTCCGCAGCCTATCAAGCGGATCACGCGTATCGGCAACTGAATCCTTAGGCACTTTCTTATTTTCGGCTTTTGCTTTTTCGCGTTCCTTTGCTTTTTCGCGTTCCTTACCCTTTATATCAAGAATGTCATCTTTGATTCTTTTTCTCCAACGGTCAAATGCTTCTTCCGGTGTTTTAGCCCATTTCATTAAATCCTTGTCCCGAGTAATTTCTTCGTCAACTGTGAAATCGTGTTGCATGTCAAGTATTTTCATAACCATGTCAATACGTTCTTTGATTCGTTCAAGATATCTGTTGTATATTTCAAAAGCGGGCAAAAGACTATTACGTCTTTGTTTGGTGTATTCGGCAAATTTCGTTTCGTATTTTTTTGTGAATTCGTCAACATCCGATTGATAAAAGTACATCTTGAGCGGATCAAGAGATTTCAGATAAATACGGAACGCTTCTTTTGACATGTTGTCGTCAATTCTGCGTTGAGAAATATGATGACGTTCAAGTTGATTGATAAACAACTTCGCAATCGTCTGTTCACGAGCACCCGGCACAAGCGGCAAAAGTGAAACATCGCCGAACTTGTTTGGTTTATGCGTCGGATCATCGGCTGTTTGTGAGACCGAGTCGGGTTGCGTAACTGGTGGCGTGATTGGTTGCCCTGATGATTCACGCTGGCACGCAGCATGAAATAATGTACTGACAAAAAACACGCAAAGTAATGTCTTAAATGCTTTAATAAAAAAGGTCTTCATTGGATTTGTTTCCTGCAAAGTTATTCTTTACAAGGTTAGTTAGTGTTATTTGAAACCGCTGGTATTATTCAATACTGCGGAGAAAAACGTAAAATTTTCGCGGAATAATTAACCGAAATCAATTGAAACTGCCCGCACTCGAAATTTCAATTACTTTCGCAAGCCTATTATAAATTAAAGCCTGCTTTGACGCATTGTGCAACTGAATTTCTCTAAACTATGTTCGGCATACGCCGCAGAAATTCTAATACGAAGCGAATTAATTATTGCGATGTCTGCCATTAACTTACTACCGCAAAGCGCGGATTGTACCAACAAGCAGAAAATTACACAACAGGAAAATTCTATTTTGAACAGTTCGGTAAGAATTGTCCGACAGCAATTGTGTATTTTGTGTATTTTGTCAAAACGGTTGCCCGCCAGACTATCACGGCGCAACTGCTCCGCCGTCATCCTCAAATGATTCGTCAACCGCATCAATATCATCGATATCTTCAAACTCATCAGACTCGACTTCCAACTCTTCAGTATTAAAGTCTTCTTCCGGTTCCGTATCCTCAAAATCACTCTCGTCAATATCTTCAATCTCGTCAAATTCCGCATCTGAAAGTTCTTCAAAATCTTTGTCAAACTCATCATCGAAATCATCATCATTGAAGTCTTCGTCCAAATCGTCAATAAATGTCGTATTTCTCATTTATAAATAGTCAAAATTAAACTTGTTTACTCTTTTTGAATCTCGCCAATCCACATCAACTTTTAATTGTTCTGAACATCGGCAAATTTCAATCTCATCAAAAAAATTACTCAATTAAAACATCGATTACAACAAAAAAACAGGAATAATTGCAACGGTAATTATTACGTTCTTTGCTTGTTCCCGTACCAAACAATCTGCATTCTTGGACAATAACTGAAACCGTGCAACTCACAATGCGGAATAATCCATTTAGCTTTTTCATCCATCGTCTTAACATCGGTAGCTTGCGGCATAAGCAGTATGCGTTCAGGAATCACTTCCGGCAGTTTGTCAAGATACGCATCTATTTCGTCCAAATCTTGCGGCGTATCAACTACAAATTTCAATTGATAGTTATAACGCCCTATCAACTTCCGTACAACTTCCGGTTTCGAGCAATATTCATCGTGTTGTTTTACATCTGCTATTTGGTTTTCGTTTGGACGGGCGTTGCTCAATTTCGGACTTATTGACATAAGATCACAAAATACGTCAGCGTGAAAAATTCCCGACGTTTCGATTGTTATCTTGTAGTCAAAATCTTTCAATAGTTTTGTCAATTGCGTTATTTCTTTTGAGTGCATCGGTTCGCCGCCCGTTAATACAACATGCGGTTGATCAAGTAACAACACTCGACCGGCAATCTCCTCAGGCGAAAGGTCGGCGCCAATATCAAAATCAGATGCACTGGGAAAATTTCTCGCATAAACCGTATCACAATAACTACAACGCAACGGACAACCAAGCAAACGCACAAAAACGCTGTAGGTACCTGTCCAAATCCCTTCACCTTGACGTGATTGATATATCTCACGAACCCACATACGCCACCTCACAAACTATCCTATATTAAACGTAACAAAAATTATCAACGTCCCACCGCGAACAAAAAACAACAACTTCGATAATCATATCAGACCTAAATCAAAAAAACAAGATACCGCAAAAAAACAAAACATCACAATAAACAATAAATTGAATTTATAAACCGCTCACTCCTTAAACTTCCTTTACCACCGCCTGCTTACCAATCGGAAAATAGGCTGTTACGCTTTTGCATCACGCAATTTATATACAAGTAGTATTATAGACAGAAAAAATGTTTAGAGCTGCTACTGAATAGTTACCTTGCAATTAAAACAACATTTACTTCGTAGGAGTTTTCTGTGAATAACCCACAGTTGAAACTGGGGGGTATTTGGAAAGGGCAAGTCAGAAATTTGTTGCAATATTATTAGACCTTTTCGCTAACCTGTAGGAGACCACCCCTGACCCCTCCGAAGGAGGGGAATATTCGCCTCCTTCGGAGGCGTCTTTTTATTCGCCTCCTTCGGAGGCGTCTTCTTATTCGCCTCCTTCGGAGGCGTCTTCTTATTCGCCTCCTTCGGAGGCATCTTCTTATTCCCCTCCTTCGGAGGCATCTTCTTAGTCCCCTCCTTCGGAGGGGTTAGGGGTG
>JAITDV010000142.1 GCA_031282385.1 Planctomycetaceae bacterium
GTACATTTATTCCCGCCGCCCGCAAATATTCAACCGTCAACTCAATAACTCCACAAACCTCAATATCCGGTCTAAATAACGAAAACATATCTCAAAAAACGTTAAAACAAAACTTCCAAAAATAATTTTTCACATTTAACTTTCAGTTTCCTTTTTTATAAAAAAATTGTAACCATTCAGTCGTGTGTTTTTTTATCGGCAACAATTCTGTTACCCAAGCCTCGCTATTTGTACTATAAATTGTGTGACTCAAGAGCGTGAAAGCCTGCTTTCCGATAGGTACGCAGGCAGCGGTAAACGAAATTAGACCTTTTCGCTAACCTGTATGAAACCACCCCTGACCCCTCCGAAGAAGGGGAATTATTCGCCTCTCTCGGAGGCGTCTTCTTATCCCCTCCTTCGGAGGGGTTAGGGGTGGTTTCGGAGGAGTTAAAGGCGGTTTTTTGTTGTAGTTTTTTTGTTGCGTTGTTGTATTTTTGGGTTAGAGAAAAGGTCTAATATCTTTATTTCAGCTCCTTTAATTTTTTCAATATCTCTTTATCAATTTCAATTATTGTTCCTTGCCGTGCATTGGTGGGGAAACATAATTTATCCGTGATATTTGTCCAGTTGTTTAAATCATTTGATCGTACTGCGCCAAAATGCCGTTTACCGTAACAATTATAATACAAATACCAATCACCATTTATCCGCAATATCGACGGACCTTGCACCCAATCAGTATGCGAAACTATTTTTTGTACGGTAAAAGGTCCTGTTGGTGAAGTTCCGGTTGCCAGTAATAAATATTTTTTTGGAGCCGGCTTGAGCGTCTCATCCTTGTAAAAAAGTAAATAACGCTTCGACGCCTCCGCATCCTTGTTCTCCACCAACAACGGATCAATAACATTGTGATTCGGATTCCAATACAATTCCGTTTTTGTAAATTTTACGAAATCAACCGTCGTCGTATAATATAACCGATTATTAAAATCATCCTCGCCCGAACCTGCCGTCTCATTAAAACTACCTTGTACTGTAGAAGCCCAAATGATATAAAACAGCTTGTTATTATCGTTATAAAATAAATTTGGATCCCATGTATTGCGTGATCTTTTCTCGTGTTCCATAACCGGTATCAAACGTTGCTTTGACCAATTAATCATGTCCCGCGACGAAGCATAACCTATACTCCGCGACTTTCTACCAACCGTCCAAACCATGTGATACACACCATCCAAACTGCGGCAAACCGACGGCGCACGCATTAACCGATCTTTGACCTCACCGCCAACTTCCGGTTGCAAAATCGGTTTGCCGCCGCGTATCTGTTGCCAAACCAAGCCGTCATTACTCCACGCGTAAAATAAACCGTCATGTCCCTTGTCTATAAAATAAATAAACAACCACGCTCGATCCGATTCTACAACTAATTTGATCTTATCGGCTTTGATCTCACTGTCATTTTTGGGATCTTTACCTTTACCTTTTACTTCCGTTACAACGCTATTATTTACAGAATTGCTGTTAGAAGAATTAACAATAGATTTATTTTCAGATTTATTTATATTTTTTTCTGTTTTGTTGTTTTCGGCAATCGCAGTTCCTCCTCTGCCATCGTTGCTAATTAAGTCAACAACAAAAACATCACATACTACAAAAATAACACCAAAAAATATCGGAAAAATAAACACAGATCGAAAATTATTTTTTGTTTTCATTACACACCTCCACAAAATAATTACCCGACATTTCACACCTCAAAACTTCCTGTCCGCGAATGAAACAGGAAGTTTTGACGCTTGTTTACATATAATTTTCCAACTTCTCTTATGTTATATTTTTCACACTTAAAAAATCGGTTTTTCTTTTTGCAATTGACGTCAACATCAAAATGGACTTTGTGAACATAATAAATATGAACACTATTCAAAAAACCGAAAATTTAAGTATGACGAGTAAATTTGAAATCACAGCGACAAAAGATACTCAACTAAATCATCAAGCTGTTGATCTGTCAGACTCTCAATATCTCCCTCAACATCGCCGTGTTTTCCTTTTTTGAACACGTCTTTCAAATCATTATATCGCCCGTCGTGCATGTACGGAGCAGTGCGCCAAATTTCAACAAGCGTTGGCGTATCGAAATCTGTCTTGCCATGATCGAAATAAACTTTACTGTTTACATCGTGCAATTTTTTGTCCGTAAAAAGCGGCGCAGGATGGCAAGTAACACAACCAACTTTCTTATCTTCAAAAATCTTTTTGCCGCGTTCAGCTTTCGCGCTCAATTTGCCATTGACCAAATACGGACTCAATTCCGGCTCAAGCGAATGAACATACTCGTCAATATCTTTGCAAACAGCTTCATTCGGCGGCGCAAACAAGATATATTGGAATCCTGTTCTTGTACAAACTTCTGAAGTTGCGCGAACTCCTGTCCACATTGCTGGCGGTGATTTCTGACACCATACCAAACTTTTTGCGTTTTTCGGATTGCCCATTCCGTCGTTCAACAAATCCCAGTTGTAAGCGTCCATCCGCCCATCAGGATGGCAACTCGCGCAACTATGCCACGACTGAAAACAAAATCCCGCGCTCGCATCATTCCAGTGCATTTCACCTCGCCGAACTGCCGTCAATACAGGCTTGCTGCCAAGCGGAATATCAACAGGCTTGGAACGCGCAACAGAAATATCGATCTTTTGAACAGTGTCGCTGAAATACATGCCGACGTATGCATTGTTGCCGATCATTACAACCGGACGCGCGCCTTTGCCCTCAAGCTTAAATCGCTTCTTGATATCAACAAGAAACGCAAGATCATTCGTAACATCACTGATATAAGTAGTCTTTCCTGTACTCCAGCCTCCAACATTTTCCGAATCCGGTTTAAGCGTATTGATCTTGGCAATCATTTTGTCAACATCTACCGTAATAACTTCACTTGTTCCGGCAATTGCAGCACAAAATAATTTTCCATCAGATGAAGTAGTTATTCCCCAAGGATTCGCAGCACCTTGATAAACATCGTCAAGCAAAACCGTAGTCAGAAAACCGCCATTAGGTTCGTTTGATTTTGTTGTGTCGATAATGCTGACTCCGCTTGTGTTCACCCAACCGCGTTCAAGGTGAGTTGTGGGAATTTGGAATCGTGCAAGAACTTCGGTAATAAATATATAGCGTCCATCTGGAGTGATTGTAACTCCGTGCAAACTGCCGCTGCCATTTGGAAGTCTGATATTGGTTGTTGTACCGCTTGGAACATCAATTACAGTGACAAGTGAAGAAACAATAATTTGTGCGTTTTCATTTTCAGGTACGTTATTCACGTCGTTTGGAGTGCCATTGATTACGTAAACTTTTTTTCCGTCCGGCGTAACTACTGCACCGCGAGGTTCGCGAACAGCTTTAATTTTACGTACAAGTTTCAATTCAGGTAAATCAAATTCACTCACATCAGCATTGAATCTATTACAGACGTACAACTTTTTACCATCCGGCGTAACCACTCCATCTGTCGGGGTATGTCCGGTTTCTACTTCGGCAATTTTTTTACCGGAGGACAAGTCAATTGCCTGTACTACTCCGCCGTAACCGCCTGAAGTTACGTAAAGCGTTTTGCCGTCAGCGCTCAAAATAATTCCATTAGGTTTTTTACCAAGCGGAATTGTACCGACAACTTTGTCTGTATTCACATCAAGAATACTAATTTCTTTACCGTCATGGTTGGCAATATAAATTTTGGTTGCGTCTTTCGATTTGACCATTACCAAAGGCCCCTTGTAGGCGGGGACTTCTTCAGCAAACGCATGAAACTGCAAAAAACTTGAAATCGCCAATAAGACGAAAAGTATTGCAGAATGTTTGAAGGAATGTTTATACATTTTTTTGCTCCTTGTAATTTTACTTTCGTAACCTTTCTGAATTGGATGTTGATTCCGGTATTGTCGGCAGAATTGCAACTCTCTCAATTGCTGAATTGTTACTGGTTTATTTTTTGGTTGTTTGAAACGACATTACTCACAGTTCTTCATCAAGTCTGCGAATTGTACCTGTTTTATGAATTCGTAGCAATACCACTCTACAAATATATTGATCGTACTATAAACTGCGTGACTCAAGAACGTAATTATAGTACAAATAATAGACCTTATTCTCCTCTAACCTAAAAATACATCAACGCAACAAAAAAACTACAACGAAAAACCGCATTTAACTCCTCCGAGACCACCCCTAACCCCTCCAAAGGAGGGGAATAAGAAGACCCCTCCGAAGGAGGCGAATAAGAAGACGCATCCGAAGAAGGCGAATAAGGATACGCCTCCTTCGGAGGCGAATATTCCCCTCCTTTGGAGGGGTCAGGGGTGGTCTCGGAGGAGTCAAGGGTGGTTTTCATACAAGTTATCGAAAAGGTCAAGTGTTTCTTTTTTCTAACCTAAAAATACACCAACACAACAAAAAAACTACAACCAAAAACCACCTTTAACTCCTCCGAGACCACCCCTAACCCCTCCGAAGGAGGGGAATAAGAAGAAGATGCCTCCGAAGGAGGCGAATATTCCCCTCCTTTGGAGGGGTCAGGGGTGGTCTCGGAGGAGTCAAGAGTGGTTTTCCTACAAGTTATCGAAAAGGTCAAGTGTTAAACACTATTTGCAAAAGTTCAGTTTAAAGTGTGAACAGTTTAAAATTGCCAAAATAATCATGAATGTTACGCTGCTCAATTGCCCGCTTCACAAAAAATCTTTCAAAAGGACGTTTAATTCTG
>JAITDV010000148.1 GCA_031282385.1 Planctomycetaceae bacterium
TAAGAAGATGTCTCCGAGTGAGGCGAATAATTCCCCTCCTTCGGAGGGGTCAGGGGTGGTCTCCTACTGGTTAGCGAAAAGGTCTAATTCGTGATCTTTCGTGAAAATTCGTGGACAAAATGAGTTTTTTGAGTTCCCTCAAGACACTAATTCCACTGAACAGTTACAAACATATTTTAAAATGTCCATAATTCCACTTGGTTTTAATCGTATGAGTGTTCCGTTTCAGTTATTGCGGGCGGGCGGTACGTTGGCTAACAATGGTTCGCTTAAAGCAAAATACGAACAACAACTCACCTCACAAATACAATACCAATACGGCAGCGACTCACCCTACAATGCCTCAACGACATTGGCAATACAAGCTCAAATTGAACGCAAAACACAGAATACCGCCAACCTGAAAAATTCACAAAATTTCCTTACTGCCAGTGATGTAGTGTTGTCGAAAGTTGCGTCGTTGACTAATGACGCGCAAGCAATGGCGTTGAATGCGATAAATACTTTGACTTCTGCTGAAGAGCGCGGTACTCTTGCGCAAAGTGTCAAACAAATCGTACAACAATTCTTTAGTATTGGAAATTCTTCTTATGAGGGGCGTTATTTATTTGCAGGTTCAACTACGGATATTATTCCTTTTGAGTGGGGAGCTGATTCAACATATACGATAAATTATACAGGCAACGAATCAGATGTTCTTTCGTGGAGCGATACTGATATTCTTACCAAGTCAAACACAAACGGAGTTGAAATTTTCGGCGCAATTTCCGAACCTGTTCGCGGTAAAATTGATCTCAATCCGGCCGTTACCGCTTCAACTTTACTCGCAGATTTGAACGGCGGACGCGGTGTTGACAAAGGGTTTATACAAGTTACTTACACAATTGATGGAAAGTCTGCTAATTACGAAATTGATTTGAGCAAGTGTGTTTCGCTTGCCGATGTGGAACGGCAACTTGAAAGTAAATGGAATCCTTATTTTTCTCTCAAAGTAGAATTTGACGGCAAAGGAATGATTATTTCTTTACCGCCGGATGCCGTGAATTGTAGTGTTAAAATATCAGAATCAGGTCGCGGGACAATTGCAAGACAACTTGGCATACCGATAAATACACAATTTGACAGCGAGAATAAACTCGTCTGCAATGATCTTAATCCGGCTCTAATTTCAACGACAAATTTAAGTAATATTCTGGGCGCACACGCAAACGCAACTTTGATTTTTGCCGGCACGAACAACGACGTCTTGATTGAGTCGAAACATAACGGTGAAACTTACACCGACGCCGACGGGAATATTTTTCCGCTAAACGGAGTCAATTTTGCAATTCAAGCGGATTCAAATATTACGCAAGGTAACGAGTCTGCTGCTTACGATCCGGCAACTCAAACCGTAACAATAAAAATTCATCCAGACAACACAAACGCAAACAACATAATTGACGCAATAAACAAAGCCTCAGAAAACAACATAATTCCGCCGTTTAATGCAAAATTATCTCAAACGGACAGCACCGGAACTGCGCTTGCAGGAACAGGAATAGTTTCTTTTTTGCCCGGATTTACAATCAATTGCGGAACAACGTTCGGCGGTGTTGGTACTGATTTAGATTTATCTGGTATTGAGTTGACGAATGGAAAGAGAACGTTCAATATTTCTTTTAATGATTGCAAGACTGTAGGAGACGTATTAGCTAAACTCAATGATCCGCAATATGGAATTTGCGCAACAATAAACGAATCGAAGAATGGAATAGATATTCGTAGCCGGGTGAGTGGTGCGGATTTTTGTATTGGTGAAAACGGCGGAAGTACGGCTTCACAACTTGGAGTACGGACTGTTGATTTGGACTCGTTGTTATCGGAGTTTGATTATGGTCGCGGAGTGAGTGATTATGATGGACCTGGTGCATCGGCAACAGCTTATTATTCAAGTGTTACGGCAAACAGTGGATTACTGTTTCGCGCAAAATCTGATGGTAAGCAATGGAATGATTACGTAATTAAATTTACGCAAACAACAGATGTAAACGGCAAGGTAATGGTTTCGATTGATGAGGAGTCGAAGACGTTGAATATTGCGATTAACTCCGGCGTTACGACGGCAAAAGAAGTCGTGGAAGCTTTTAACTCGCAACCCGGCGCAAAACAATTTTTTGATTTACAGCTTGATGATACAAAGTCGTCAAATAATGGTGAAGGCGTAATTTATCTTGGCGAGACAAAAACAAGCGGAGGTACAAATGGCGGAATTGATTTTACGATTACGCGTAATGACGGAGTGGTTTTGGAGGTGGATATTCATGGGGCGAAAACGGTTGATGATATTTTGAGGTTGGTGAATGAGCATTCGGACAATACGGATCATCTATTGAAGGCAAGGTTATCGAAATATGGCAATGGAATTGAGCTTGTGGATTCGAGTTTTGGCGACAATGTTATGCGGGTTGATAGGACGTTGTTATCGACGAGTGCAATTGAGTTAGGGCTTATTGATTACGGCAAGGAGTTTCGGACAAATACGGACAACTATGAAGTTGCGGGAGTTGTTATCAACGATGATTTATTGAATGGTTCATTACTTATTTCGGCAAAGTATGCGGGCAATTATGGAAATGGGGTATCTGTTGAGTTTATTGATTCGGGTGAGTTAGGATTTGTTTGGGATGCGGCGGCGAGGACGTTACGTTTTGGAATTGAGTCTGGAGTAACGACGGCAAATGATATTATCAAGATTTTTGAGGAGCAAGCATCTGAACAAGTCAGATCAATGTTTAATATTCAAAATGTGGTGAATGCAGATGGTTCGTCAAGTAACGGCGAAGGATTAATTGGAGCAAATTCAGCAATATTATCGGGCGGCAACGATGTTATTTTGAAAGGGAACGACCCAAATCCGAAAGAGGTTGAATCTTTGTTTGGGGCAATGATCAGGTTGCAAGCGGCGATGGAGGTCAACGATGCTCGTGAAATTGAACGGGCGGCGGGATTGTTGAGTTATTCAATTGAAAAGTTTAACGGCGCAAGAACGACTGTAGGTGTAATGTTGACCAGCTTGGACAATGTGCAAGAACAACTTTCAAATGAAAATGTAAGATTCCAAAATACGTTGGAGACAACTTACTATATCGACTATGCCGACGCTTCTCTTGCCTATCTCGCGCAAGAACTCGCTTATCAAGCTTCGTTACAAATCACCGCATCAATGTTCCAAATGTCTTTATTAAATTATTTATAAACTGTTCAGCTGCGGGATTCAATTACTTAGGAAAATGGGTTAAGGAAAGGAACAAAGCAGACAAAATCGCAACGCTCTAAAGTAAACAACCCTTATTTATCCAATTTCCATTAGTAGCAGACAACGTTCTCTCCAATGCGCCCTTATTCCCTTGTTCTTTAGATGGTAAATTTAACACAATATCGAACAAAACATAATGGCATAAGGGTGCGTCGGTGGAGAAGGAATTTTGGGCTACTAAGTGTAATTTGACAGATAAGGGTTGGAATATTAGAGCCGTTCGGAAAACAACGTTGTCCAGTGCGGATTATTGGGCTTGGGTAACAGAATTGTTACCGATAAAAAAACACACGACTGAATAGAGACAACTATTAAACTGTTCACACTTTAATTTGCGTTTACCGCCGCCTGCTTGCCTATTGGAAAACAGGCTTTTACGCTCTTGAATCACGCAATTTATAGTACGAACAGTATCGAACATATTGACAGTTTACTATCTATTTATTACAGTTGTGCGGCGTTTTTTAAAATGTTCCGCAAACGATTGTGAACAGACGGAAAAGCTTTCGGAACTGACGTGTAAGATTTTTTCAGAGACGCGGAAAACTTTCGGACAGAAAAATGAAAGCCTATTGAGTATCTCTGACAATTTATTTTTCCCAGCAAAGAACACACAAAACACAGTGAAGAACAATATTTTTTTACATTAAATATTTAAACTGTCCACACATTAAATTTCCTTTACCGCCGCCTGCTTACCTATCGGAAAACAGGCTTTTACGCTCTTGAGTCGCGCAATTTATAGTACGAGCAGTATATTCCTATTACCCACTATTCCTTAAATTAAAATTAGAATGAAAATTAGTATAAAAGTCATCACTATATTTCATTATTTGACGCTTTGTTATGTGATATTTTTAACGTTATTACTTTTGTTACCGCATCCTGGTGTACTTTTATTTGGTTGGAGTCCTTCTGAAGATGTGCGTGATTATTCTCATTTGTTTTCTTTTATGGTTCTTGGTTTTTTATTTGAGTTGGATCGTCGTCGATTTAGTTTTGAGTTTTTGGGATTGGTGTTACTTTGTTATGCAATTTGTACTGAAATCGGGCAAATATTTTTTCCGCCACGAGTATTTGATTTGGAAGATATTATGCAAAATTTTGCCGGTATAGTTATAGGATTAGAAATCGGCAACATAATCAAAAATATATCTCAATTTTTTATCCGTTTTTTTTGTAACAAAAAATAGAATTATAACTTTCAGGTATTATAAACTTTAATTAAAAACAGCCCCCAGAAATAATATGTCCCAATCTCAATTATTACCGATCTCTCGCGACGAAATGCTTGCCAGAGGTTGGGATGAAGTTGATGTTGTATTTGTAACAGGTGATGCGTATGTGGATCATCCTGGTTTTGCAACAGCGATTCTTTCACGTTTACTTGAATCCGCAGGTTTTCGCGCCGGTATAATTTCGCAACCCGATTGGCATTCTGCCGACGCTTGGAAAATATTCGGTTGCCCTAAACTTGCGTTCTGTATATCTGCCGGCAATATGGATTCAATGGTGAACCATTACACCGCTAATCGCAAAATCCGCAACTCCGACGCTTATTCGCCTGATGGTAAAATCGGATTACGACCGGATCGGGCAACATTGGCATATTCACAACGCGCACGGGAAGCGTTTCCTGATTGTGCGGTGATAGTCGGCGGAGTTGAGGCAAGTTTACGGCGGTTTGTCCATTACGATTATTGGAGCGATAAAATTAAACGCTCAATTGTTCTCGACTCCAAAGCTGATCTTTTGATTTACGGCATGGGCGAGATTCCGTTGCTTGAAGTAATCAAACGATTGCGGGACGGCGAACCAATTCAAACTATTCGCAACATTCGCGGTACCGCCTACAGACTTAAACAAACCGATGATTTGCCCGCCGAATCCGACTCTGTAATTCACTTGCCGAGCATGGAAGAAATAAATGAGGATAAATTATTGTTCGCAAGAATGACGCGATTGATTTATGATAATTTGAATCCATATCTCGGAATTACATTGATTCAGGAACATGCAAAAGAAGCTGTTGTCGTCAATCCGCCGTCTTTGCCATTAACTCAATCCGAAATCGACAGTATTTACGACCTGCCCTTCACCCGCAAACCGCATCAAATTTACGCCGCACAAAATCAAAAAATCCCCGCATGGGAAGTAATCAAAAACTCTATTCAAATTCATCGCGGATGTTTTGGCGGATGTTCGTTTTGCTCCATTTCCGCACATCAGGGCAAATTTGTACAATGCCGCAGCAAAAAATCCATAATAAATGAAATCAAATTGTTGACCGAACAACCTGATTTCAATGGCGTCATCAGCGACATCGGAGGACCAACAGCAAATATGTACGGACTTAATTGTCTGAATGACAACGCGAAAAAAAATTGTAACCGTACATCATGTCTGTTTCCAGAACCTTGCAATAATCTGAAAACGGATCATAACGAGTTGATCGATTTAATGCGTGAAGTACGGACAATTCCAAAAGTTCGTCAAGTTTTTGTCGCGTCTGGAGTACGTACCGATTTGGCGCAAATGGATTCGCGTTATATTTCGGAGCTGGTTGAATTTCATGTTGGCGGACATTTGAAAACCGCGCCGGAACACACACACTCAAAAATTCTGACGCTAATGCAAAAACCGAATTATGACAACTACTTGAATTTTTGTAACGAATTTTACCAACAAAGCGCAAACGTCGGAAAAGAACAATATCTTGTACCATATCTCATGGCAGGTTTCCCAGGAACTACATTGCAAATCGCCATTGACGCCGCAGTTTCGCTCAAACAACAAAATATCAGATCAGAACAAATACAAGAATTTGTTCCTTGCCCTGGCGAGCTCGCAACGTGTATCTATTATACCGGTGTAAATCCGCTCAACGGCGAACCGGTTTACGTGCCAAAAAAACTAAGAGAAAGACGATTGCAAAAAGCTCTTTTAATGTATCACAAATCAGAAAATTATCACGACATAAAAACCGCATTGCACGAAACACGACGCGACGATTTAATCGGTAACGGACAAAATTGTCTCATATCACCTTTTCCGCCCAAAGCCGAATCAATACGACGAACTTCACAAATTAAACGTTTGAAAAAACAAAACGAAATTGAAAAAAAAGAAAAAGAGAAACGACGCGAAATGTTCGAATTAGCCAATGCCGAAGCAAAAAGAGAAAAATTCGCTTTGAAAAATCCCGACCAAAAACGTACTTTCTCAGACAACCGCAAACCGCGTAGATACGACTCTGATAATTTCAGACCAAGACGAGACGAGACGCGTAAATTCGATTCAAAACGAAGTTTCTCCGACGACCGCAATCCGCGGAAATACGACTCGGACAACTTCAGACCAAGACGAGACGAGACGCATAAATTTGATTCAAAACGAAGTTTCTCCGACGACCGCAAACCGCGGAAATACGACTCGGACAACTTCAGACCAAGACGAGACGAGACGCGTAAATTTGAT
>JAITDV010000159.1 GCA_031282385.1 Planctomycetaceae bacterium
TAAGAAGATGCCTCCGAAGGAGGGGAATAAGAAGATGCCTCCGAAGGAGGGTAATAGGAAGATGCCTCCGAAGGAGGGGAATAGGAAGACGCCTCCGAAGGAGGGGAATAGGAAGACGCCTCCGAGGGAGGGGAATAATTCCCCTCCTTCGGAGGGGTCAGGGGTGGTTTCCTACAGGTTATCGAAAAGGTCTAATTTCCTTTACCGCCGCCTGCTTACCTGTCGGAAAGCAGGTTTTAAACTGTTCACACCTTAATTTCGTTTACCGCCGCCTGCTTACCTATCGGAAAGCAGGTTTTAAACTGTTCACACCTTAATTTCGTTTACCGCCGCCTACTTACCTATCGGAAAGCAGGTTTTAAACTGTTCACACCTTAATTTCGTTTACCGCCGCCTGCTTACCTGTCGGAAAGCAGGCTTTTACGCTCTTGAGTCACGCAATTTACAGTATGAACAGTATAACAAATTTGAGTTATAAGGTTAGTTTGATTGGAGTTATAGTTTAATGGGAATTTGTGTTGTTGGGCTTAATTACAAATCGGCGTTAATAGAGATTCGTGAACAACTTGCGTTTTCGCGTGAAGAGATTAAATCTGTGCTTTGTAATTGGTCTGATTATTTTGCTGACAATGAAGTTGTTTTGCTTTCGACTTGTAATCGTACGGAGATTTATATTTCTGAATCTGGTGATGGGTTGCCTGATACGGGACAAGTTATTGGTTATTTATTGAAACAAAAATCTGCCTCTCAACCGGTTTCGCGTGATGTATCATTATTTTTACCGCATGTATTTTTGTTGGAGGGTTTATCTGCGGTTGAGCATTTATTTTCGGTAGCGTCAAGTTTAGAGAGTATGTTGCTTGGCGAAGCTCAGATTGCAACCCAAGTCAAGTCGGCATATCAGATTGCCTTGGAAGCGGGAACAGTAGGAACGGCTTTTAATAGGCTTTTTCAAGCGGCGTTAAAAACAGCAAAGCAAGTTACAAATGAAACAGATATTCACAAACACAGAGTTAGTTTGCCGAGTATTGCGGTGGTGGATTTCGCGTTACAGATTTTTGAACGGCTTGAAGATAAGAAAATATTGGTATTCGGCGCCGGAGAAATGGGACGCGAGACATTGCAATATTTGTGCGATTACGGGGCAAAAAACATAACGATTGCAAATCGCAGTATTGACAAAGCGGAACAACTTGCGGTTGAATTCGGCGGTCGTGTTGCGGATTGGGGCAACAGATTTGATTTGATGGTTAATGCGGATTTGATTGTTGCGGCAACAGGAGCGTCGGATTTTGTGGTTACGTTTTCTGATTTCCGCAAGGTTGAAATACGGCGAGGCAATCGTGTACTTTTTGTGTTGGATTTAGCGGTGCCGCGTGATTTTGATCCGTTGATTGGTGGTTTGAGCAATGTTTATTTGTATTCGATTGATGATTTACAGGAAGCGTGTGCGCGAAATCGTGCAGGACGTGAACGTGAAGTACCAAAAGCAAATCAAATTGTTCTTCGTAACGCACAAGATTTTATACGTTGGTTAAATGGCAGACCGAGCGGAGTAGTAATTCAAAAGTTACGTGAACAATTAGAAGGGTTGAAGAACAAGGAGATTGAACGCCTTTTTAACAAGTTATCTGATCTTGATGAACGTGAGAAATCAGAAATTATTTATTCGTTTGAGCGGTTTATTGGTAAGGTTCTTCATTTGCCGTTATCGTCATTACGGGACGAATCGCAAAACGGCGAACCCAATAAACTCTTAACCGCATTAGCTCACTTGTTCCGTCTCGATAACGATTAAACAATAATTCACGATCAATTTGTAATCAATCTATGATGTTCGTACACTATAAAAAGCCTGCTTTCCGATAGGCAAGCAGGCGACGGTAAACGAAATTAAAGTACGAACAGTTTAAAACACACGACTGAATAGATACTTTTTTATTTTGTTGTGTTTTCTTTTTTGCGGATGATTTTTACGGCATTTAGGCAATAGATGATGCCGGAATATATAGTTATTAGTACGGTTGCCCAAAGCGAAATAATCATTACAAAAAATATAACGTTGCGCCAGTATTTTGCAAACATGCTGTCAAGTAAAACCGCAACACTGCTTTGATGAGTGTTGCTGAAAAATTGGCTTGTAACTAAATTATCGTTACCTAAATTGAACGCCAGTTCTGCACCGCCGATGAGAAACAGAAAACAACTCACCAATGCGACACATTGAAACCACATTTTGAGTTTACCGATCCATTTTGCTGAAAAATCGCCGCCTGATGATTCAACAATTGCCCGCAACGATGTTACCAACAACTCGCGCCCGATAATGACAACAACCATCCAAGGCTTCAACATTAGCCACGCCCAACTATAAGAACGATCTTCTAATCCTGTCAATTGCGGTATTGAAACCAGAAAAACCAAAACGCCGCAAATCAGAAACTTGTCTGCAAACGGATCCATTACACGTCCGAAAACAGTAATTTGATTAAACTTTCTTGCCCACCACCCGTCAACAAAATCCGTTACCGACGCCAACACAAAAAACAAAAACGCAATAACATAAACACTAATCGAAATAAAATAAAATACTGCAATCGCGAAAAAAAAACGAGATGTTGTAAGAATATTTGGTACGTTCATAATAAAATTTGAAATAAAAAATAAATGTTGGTTGTAAATTGTTTAGTATACCTTTTCGCTAACCTGTAGGAGACCACCCCTGACCCCTCCGAAGGAGGTGAATATTCGCTTCCTTCGGAGGCGTCTTCTTATTCCCCTCCTTCGGAGGGGTTAGGGGTGGTCTCGGAG
>JAITDV010000183.1 GCA_031282385.1 Planctomycetaceae bacterium
TTTTACGCTCTTGAGTCACGAATTTATAGTACGAACAGTATAGAGATTTCCAATTGTTACAAAATAATATACATTTATCAGTCATTTACATAAACGAACACGAAACAATTAAATTAATGTTTCATATTTAATATGCCTTGGGAATATAGTGATAAAACCAAAGAACTCTTTAGCGACGCCGTGCAAGGTAAAGAAGGTACACATCTCGGCGAAATTACCAACCCCGATGGAATAGGTAATCACGGATCAATAACTTGCGGCGACGCATTGTCGTTTACTTTTCGTGTTGAACGTAACCCTGATCCGCTCAAAGATGTGATAGTAGAAGCGCGTTATCTTACGTTTGGTTGTACGTCTGCAATTGCATCTTCTGAGGCGTTGTGCCGTATTCTTGAGTCCAAACGTTATACGCCGATAGAAGCTCTCACAATTACCAATAAAGATATTGTTGATTTTGTCGGCGGTTTGCCTGAACAAAAAATACATTGTTCCGTCATGGGTGCAGAGGCATTACAAGCCGCTGTTTTCGACTGGGCAAAAAAACGCAAAGTTGATTTAACCGCACTTGGAATAGACATTCACGAACAAGAACAACAAGAAGGCAGAATAGTCTGCAACTGTTTTGCCCTTACCGAACCTTACATCCGCCGTAAAATTCGCGAACTCAATCTGCGAACTATTCCTGAAATTATCGGCTCAATAAAAGCCGGCGGCGCATGCACAATATGCCAAAATAAACAAGGCGGTTTGCAAGATATACTCGATGAAATTTGGGGAATAGAAAAAATCGGACAAACGATAAATCATTCATTGCCAACACCAAATAACAATTTGCCCGCACAAAATCAATCCCCAAACCACACTCTACAGTCAACAACACAAAATAACATTGCTAACAATTCGCCTTTCAAATTTTTTAAGCAGATTGAGAGATTGCTTGAAGACAAGATTCGTCCAGTATTACGGCAAGACGGCGGTGATTTGGAGTTGATTGATATAAAGGACAAAACTGTTTATGTTGAATTAAAAGGTGCGTGTGCAGGTTGTATTGGGGCAAGTCAAACGATAAAGTTGCTGGTTGAAAATTTACTCAAGGAAAATATTGATACAGAAATTCGTGTTATTCAAGTTTAGAAATAATTCCTTAAACGGATTCATTTGTAAAAGTGCGGTTGTGTCTTATGTTCAGAAAATCACGCTTTCAAAGAATTATTGTAACGTAAATTTATAGTTTTGACTATATTCTGTCAGGGCTTGATTACCAAAAATTGAATGGAGTTTAATATGAAAAATGTGATAGCATTGATTCTTGGCGGCGGAGTTGGTTCGCGATTGTATCCGCTTACAAAATTTCGTGCTAAGCCGGCAGTTCCAATTGGCGGCAAGTACAGATTGATTGATATTCCGCTTTCAAATTGCATAAACAGCGGAATTGATCAGGTCTATGTTTTAACGCAATTTAATTCTGCAAGTTTGCATCATCATTTACATTCGTTTCAATTTGATTATTTTCATGGCGGTTTTGCGGAAATACTCGCAGCACAACAGACAAATGAGAAATCAAATTGGTATCAAGGAACAGCAGATGCAGTGCGTCAGAATTTAAGTTATATTCAGCAACGTAATGTTGAATATGTATTGATACTTTCCGGCGATCAACTTTATAAGATGAATTTCAGGTCAATGCTTGAATCTCATATAAAAATGGGTGCGGATGTATCAATTGCAGGTTTACCGGTGACACGCGAACAAGCAGTTGAGCTTGGAATTATGCGTCTTGATAACAATGGACGTGTAGTTGGATTTATTGAGAAACCGAAAACAACTGAAGAATTAAACCATGTTCGTACCGATCCGGCATGGATAGAAAAACGCGGAATAAAAGCTCAATCTCGTGATTGTCTTGCAAGTATGGGAATTTATCTTTTCAACAGAGATACATTACTTGAATCGCTTGAAAAAACAGATTATAAAGACTTCGGCAAAGAAGTTTTTCCGGCGACAATCAGAACACGAAAAGTACAAGTTTATTTGTTTGACGGTTATTGGGAAGATGTTGGTACTATTAGGTCTTTTTTTGCGGCTAATCTTGCAATGGCAGGCGAAAAACCTCCGTTTGTTTTAGGTCATCCTGATTGGAACACGTTCACGCAACCGCGTTTTTTACCGCCGACACAAATCGACGGCGCAACAATACGCGGAAGTTTGATTGCTGACGGTTGTAATATAGGCGAATGGGCTGTGATTGAGAATAGTATTATTGGATTGAGTTGTCAAATAGGACGCAGAGTACGAATTCGCAATTCGATAATTATGGGTAATGACTATTACGAAACAGCAGAAGAAAAAAAATCTTTTGCCGCAAGAGGTATTCCGCCAATCGGAATCGGAGACAATTCAGTAATCGAAAACGCAATTATCGATAAAGCATGCAGAATTGGGAAACATGTTGAAATTGTTAATCGTGATAATACTTTCAACGGCGAAGAGAAACCATTCGGAATGATTCGAGACGGCGTTATTTGTATCCAAAAAGAATCCATTATTCCCGACGGTTGGAAATTACAAAACTAAAATCCAACGGAATATTCGTAATCATATTTTACGTTACGATAAAGGCAACTTCTAAAAACCTATTTTTTACGGAATTATCAAAATTTTCAGAATAAACAAATTTAGACAATAAATTTATTTTATCCACGAATTTACACAAATTTGCACAAATTATTTAGTT
>JAITDV010000235.1 GCA_031282385.1 Planctomycetaceae bacterium
GAATTCTTGTTCTGGAAAATCTACGGTTTCAACCCGGCGAAAAAAATGGCGACGCTGCTTTTGCTAGTGAATTAGCTGCATTTGCGGATATTTACGTAAATGATGCATTTGGCACTTGTCATAGAACGGACGCATCAATGTACGCGGTGCCGAAAGCATTTGGCAGCAGACCCAAAGTTTGCGGTTTTCTTGTTGAAAAAGAAATCAAGTATTTGAGCAATGCGATTTCCGATCCCAAGAGACCATTTATTGCAATTATTGGCGGCAAAAAAGTTTCGGATAAAATTTTGGTGATCAAAAATTTGCTTGGCATTTGTGATAAAGTGTTGATTGGCGGTGCGATGGCTTATACGTTTAATCTTGCGCGTGGCGAGCAAGTTGGCGATAGTTTTATTGAGCCGGACAAGGTGGATTTGGCAAAGGAGCTTCTTTCGATTGGCGGAGACAAATTGAAGTTACCGGTTGACACGCATGTTAGCGATAAATTCGGTGCAGACGGCAACAAGAAAATCGTAAAATCCGGTGCAATTGAAGCCGGTTGGCAAGGTTTGGATATTGGACCCGAGACGGCGAATATTTATGCGGAAATTGTCAAAGGTGCAAAAACTGTAGTTTGGAACGGACCAATGGGCGTGAGCGAAATTCCGCCTTTTGACGAAGGAACAAAAAAAATTGCCCAAGCAATAGCAGACAGTCAATCAATCAGTATTATTGGCGGCGGCGACAGTGCGGCAGCAATTCAACAACTTGGATTTGCCGACAAAGTTTCGCATGTCAGTACCGGTGGAGGTGCGAGTTTGGAAATGTTGGAAGGCAAAAAATTCGAGTCTGTTGCTGTATTGGATGAAAAATAGTATCGCCGAAAATTCAAACGTGAACAATTTAAAATATTTGACGGGAAAAAGCATAATATTTCAGTGGAATTAGTGTTTTGAGTTAATTGATAGTAACTATTCAGTCCTGGACTTCAATTGTTTAGAAAAAATGTGTTAGGGAATTTGGAACGAAGCAGACTAAAACGCAGCGTTCTAAAATAGACATTTTCGCTAACCTGTAGGAGACCACCCCTGACCCCTCCGAATGGGGGGAATAATTCGCCTCACTCGGAGGCGTCTTCTTATTCCCATCCTTCGGAGGGGTTAGGGGTGGTCTCGGAGGAGTTAAAGGCGGTTTTTCGTTGTAGGTTTTTTGTTGCGTTGATGTATTTTTAGGTTAGAGAAAAGGTCTATTGATAATTCAGAGTTGGGAAATATTGAGATGTGTTATTTAAGTACAAAGGGTACAAAATTGAAAGAATTGAATTCGGGTACGGAATCTTGTTCGTCGGGATCGCAACCGCAAATGAGCGGCGCTGATGTATTAGTGCAATCACTTATCAAAGGCGGAGTAACAACAGTATTTGCATATCCCGGCGGTTGTAGTATTCCGTTGCATCAAGCTATGACGCGTTATCGGGACAAACTTCGTGTGATTTTGCCCCGACACGAACAAGGTGGCGGATTTGCCGCGCATGGTTACGCGCGGGCAACAGGAAGAACCGGAGTATGTATGGCAACAAGCGGACCCGGAGCAACTAATCTTGTTACAATAATTGCTGACGCCAAGTTGGATAGTGTTCCGATTCTTGCTATTACTGGTCAAGTTAGTACGGATTCTATTGGAAGTGATGCGTTTCAGGAAACGCCGATGGTTGAGGTTTGCCGTACGATTGCAAAACATCATTATCTTGTTAAGGATATAAATGATATTACTCGTGTGGTCAAAGAGGCGTTGCATGTAGCGTCAACAGGCAGACCGGGACCGGTTTTGATTGATATTCCGAGAAATATTCAGAGTCAACTTTGTGTTCCTGATTTTGATGCGAAGATGGATTTACCAGGTTACGATCTGAGACGGGACAATTCAAAAGAATTGGATGTGTTTTACGATAAATTGTTGCCGGTTCTCAAGACTGCAAAGTGTCCGGTGATTTATGCTGGAGGCGGTATAGTTTCAGCGGAAGCTTCTGATGAGTTATTGCGTTTTGCGGAGATTACGGGAATTCCTGTTGTGACAACAATGATGGGATTATCAATTTTCCCGCGAGATCACAAATTAGCTCTTGGAATGATTGGGATGCATGGGACGGCTTATGCCAATTATGCGGTTTATAATTGTGATCTTTTGATTGCGTTGGGGGTGCGTTTTGACGACAGGGTAACGGGGTCGCTGTCAGGATTTGCTCCGAAAGCAACTATTGTGCATGTCGATATTGACTCGTCAGAAATAAACAAGATAAAGCAAGCTGATATTTCTATTGTTGATGATGTCAAGAATGTTTTGCAATATGTTAATTGCAAGTTGGATTATTGCAAGTGGATTTCCAATACAGCTTTAGCGGAGTGGAAAGTGCAGATTGAGAAATGGAAGCTGCAGTTTCCGCTTGAATATAATCGTAACGTAGAATACATTTTGCCTCAATATGCAATCGAGACGTTGTGGGATTTGACAAAGGATATTGACGCAATAATTACATCGGGAGTAGGGCAGCATCAAATGTGGGTTACACAATTTTA
>JAITDV010000351.1 GCA_031282385.1 Planctomycetaceae bacterium
TGCAAGGTTTTAAGGAAAATCTCGGATAAAACAATAACTATATTGCAAATTATAACTCTAAATTGCAACCTGATAAGCCCAGAATTTATAGCTCCAAATGACTTTTTCAGGGACAACTAAATACATTTTTGCATACTTAATTACAGTTACGCAAATTTAAAAATAATGAAAAAAATAAAAATGCCGGTTAAAATTTTTGGCAAGTACAGTTATGATTTATTGTGTTTTTATTTCGACATTGTCTTTTAATTTTTTGAAACGTTTTAATGCGTCTCTGTAAAGTTTGGCTTCGGGTGATAATTTTATTGCTTTAGTTTGGATTTCGATTGCTTTGTCGAATTGTTTTCCTAGTACGAATACGTGCGCTTGCGTGTCAAGGTAAGTTGATGAATCCGGCTCGTATTTCATTGTTACTTCAATTAAATCTCTTGCAAGAGTAAATTCGCCATTGGTATTTGCCAACAACCACGCAACCTGATTACAAGCAACATGAGCATAGAATCTGCTGGGATCATTGTGTGTCCGTCCGTCCAATTCTTGCCTGATACTTAAAGTGGCTTTTTCAATAATACTTCGCATCAAGGCTTTATATGCCGTGTCAATATTCGGACTATGTTCACAAATTTTGTGGCGCAAAATAATCGTATCAATTTCATACGGATTTAATTCAAGAGTCTTGTCAACAAGTTCTTTTGCTTTAACCCAATCTTCATTGTCAACAGCTAATTGTGCCTGATACGCAAGTATCTGAGTTTTATTTTTTTGGGTAAGTTCCGTAGAGTCATTGAAATTATTCATGTATTCTTCTGATTTCGCAACTTCAATACTTTTTTCAAAATACGCAATTGCACCTGATAAATCCGACATAATATGCCTTACCATCGCCGCCTCATTACACGCATTAATTTTCAACAACAAATCGCCCTCTTCAATCACAAGTTTTAGATGCCGTTCCGTCCAATTCAAACGTTGCTTGCGATGAAGAATAATAGCTGCGCGATAATGTTCATTCATTTTTTTGTTCTCTAATTCGGACAATATCATTGGCGGTCTATTTAGATTTGATTTTTCGCGTATTGTCAAAGTTTTTTCTAAAATTTTGTCTCGTTCCTGATTCATGCCAAGCTCGTCATACATTTCAGCCGCCGCGTAAAACACAAGAATATCAATCCAATGTCCGGGTTTAATTTTGCTGTAAAGCGGATCATTTTGAAATTTATTTAAGTCGGCAACAAACTTATGCAATCGATCTTCAATTTCTTTGGATTTGGGAAGTTTGATTGGATATTCGACGGGTTCACCTGATTTGTTTGCGCGGTTTTCTATTTCTGTTTCTGTTTTTTTGCGTAGATTATTGAGTTCAATACGCAACGAAGCAAAATCATAAATCAATTTAAACACCGGTTCTTCGTCTGACTTATTAAATAAGCGATGCATATTTTGATACCATTTTTCACAGCTGGATAAAGCGAATGGCGAAAGAGCAATGAGACATTTTGCGGCTTCGTTCCGCATTATTTTATCTTTGTCAAACCGCACAATACGGCAAAGCGATTGCAAACCTTCGCCGTCCTTAAAAGAATCAGGCAACGGATTTGCTAATTGCCAGATGCAAGACAATTTGATTGTCGGTTCAATTTCGTTAGAATAAATTTTGATGTAAATTTCAACTGCTTCGTCGCCTGAATCACGCAGAACTTGTTCCAATTGACTCAAAAGCATTGTTGCCCGAAGTGATATTTCGGTATCGTTGTTTTTGACCGCACGTTGCAATTCAGGTTCGGCAGCTATACCGATTTGAAGCAACCTCTTACCTGCATGCTCACGAACAACAAAACTTTCATCTCCAAGTTTCTGAATCAACTCACGAATCTCTTCAATCAGAGTGTTTTTCTTGTTCTTAGGCTGCTGTTTCGTTTCATCAATTTTGATTTTATCTGTATTTTGGTCGGGAGTTTTTTTGTCGGAATTTTTGTTATCCGGCATTTTATCAGCGTCTTTGGCAGTAACATTATCATTGCCCGCAACTCCGCCGCCGTCTTGATTTTCATTCGCTGTTGCGGTCAAAATTATTGATCCTAACAACAACGGCAACAACATTGTACAAGACACAAAAACGATTTCTCGTAACAAAAATGATCGCATATTTGTTTTCATATTTAATTTTTTAATTTTCGGTTATTGGTAAACGATTATACTTAACCTTAAATCCGCAAGCGTAGAAATCAAATTGTAAATAATAGACCTTTTCGCTAACCTGTAGGAAACCACCCCTGACCCTTCCGAAGGAGGGAATTATTCGCCTCTCTCGGAGGCGTCTTCTTATTCCCTTCCTTCGGAGGGGTTAGGGGTGGTCTCGGTGGAGTTAAAGGCGGTTTTTCGTTGTAGGTTTTTTGTTGCGTTGATGTATTTTTAGGTTAGAGAAAAGGTCTAATAATTTGTAACTATTCAGTTGCGGGCATAAAATTTGATAATGTATGTTCGTCCTGAAAGGACAGTGTACCAAAAAAAATAATCTTGTCTATCGAGAGTCAACATATCATTATCTTGAATTGATTTTTTTAGAATCGCCCTATTGACAATAGTAAAATTAGCATTAGATTGTCAGCTTGTTTTGTTTAAAGATTACGATTCGGATTAAGGTTGAATTATTGTAACAATAGACCTTTTCGCTAACCTGTAGGAGACCACCCCTGACCCCTCCGAAGGAGGGGAATAAGAAGACCCCTCCGAAGGAGACGAATAAGAAGACGCCTCCGAGGGAGGCGAATAATTCCCCTCCTTCGGAGGGGTTAGGGGTGGTCTCGGAGGAGTTAAAGGCGGTTTTTCGTTGTAGGTTTTTTGTTGCGTTGATGTATTTTTAGGTTAGAG
>JAITDV010000354.1 GCA_031282385.1 Planctomycetaceae bacterium
CTCTAACCTAAAAATACATCAACGCAACAAAAAACCTACAACGAAAAACCGCCTTTAACTCCTCCGAGACCACCCCTAACCCCTCCGAAGGAGGGGAATTATTCGCCTCCCTCGGAGGCATCTTCTTATTCCCCTCCTTCGGAGGGGTCAGGGGTGGTCTCCTACAGGTTAGCGAAAAGGTCTATTAACTCAAAACACTAATTCCGTTGAAATATTACGAACAAATTAAATTTCAGAAATGCGGGCGATTTAGGATTTCTGATAAAATAACGGAATTTCTAATGCCTTCGTGAGTTGTTAGGATGTCGTTTAGATTAATTATGTTTTGTGTTTGTTTGTCTTCTTCTGTGTTTTGTGTATGTTGTTCGTAGATACCGGTGAGGCTATCCAATTCTGTGTTCACGGTTGCTTCAACAATTGGCGTGAGTTGGATAGATTTCAAAGTTCCCGGCGCAACTTCAAATCTTGAACCTTGACCTTGTTGTGGCAGTTCGCGGACGAGTACTTTTCTAGTATTTTTTGGTTCTTTTGTTGTGTTGTCAATTATTTCGTCTGGGATTTGTGGTTGTGCTTTTCGGAAGTTACGTTTCTTTTTTTGTTCGGACGGTTTGGATGTGTAAATTATTTCTTGTTCGGCAACTTGGTCTTGGTTTGTAGAGTAATTTTGGTTTTGATTTTGTTTTTCTGCGTTACTTTTTGCTTTATTGATTGCTGTTTGCCGTGCTTCCGAAATCGATACGGCAATATTGTAAACAATGTAAATAATAAAAACAACAATCGCGCCTAAACCTGTAAAGGCACCTCCAAATAGTACGTCAAACGGCGCTGTTGAAAGAGTTGAAATAATTGTATTCATTTTTTGTAACGATAATGCTCTAAACTTTTCACACTTTAAATTTCCTTCATATTCACCTGCTTATTTATCGGCAAGCAGGCTTTTACGCTCTTGAGTCGTGTAATTTATAGTACGAACTGTATATTTGTTAATTTTAAAGTCAAAAAAACAATTGCAATAAGATGTCATTTCAAGAATTGGTCATTGTAACAGAGCGGTTTGTGGATTGGTAGTGGGGGACGTAGAATTTTTCTGATTGTTTTAAACTGTTCGCACGTTAAATTTCCATTACCGTTGCTTGTTGACTTATCGGAGAACAGGCGGCGGTAAATGAAATTAAAGTGTGAACAGTTTAATTTCTTTTGAATTCGTCGATTCTTACCGATTTTACGGACATTTAAAACATTTCATTGAATAGTTACAAAAATAATTAGACCTCTTGTTGAATTGTTAGAAAGGTTATAAGATTTATAACCTTTTGAACCATTTGTTCAAACAATTTTTTGACTTTTTACATTAACCTTCTAATTATACTGTTCGTACAATAAATCGCTTGACTCAAGAGCGTAAAAGCCTGTTTTACGATAGGCGAGCAGGCAATGGTAAAGAAAATTAAAGTGTGAACAGTTTACAAATAATTAAAATGACTTCGATTTCGTTTCCTACGACGCGTATGCGGCGATTGCGTTATAATCCGGTTTTGCGCAAGTTAGTTCGTGAAAATTTTATTTCGCCGGATCGTTTGATATTACCTTTGTTTGTGCGAGCCGGTAAAGGTGTCAGGCAGCCAATTCCTTCTATGCCGGGTCAATTTCAACTCTCAATTGATGAGTTTGCAAAAGAAGTTGAGGAAGCGGCGGAGCTTGGTTTGGGTGGTTTGATTTTATTCGGCATACCCGAAACCAAAGACGCTATCGGCAGCGACGCAATGAGCGACAACGGAATAATTGCCAAAGCAATACGCACCGCCAAGACTATTGCAAAAAACAGATTACTTATAATTACAGATGTATGTTTTTGCGAATATACTGATCATGGACATTGTGGAGTTTTGCGTGAAACATCTTTGGGGCGGAGTGATGTTGACAATGACACAACGCTGGAAAATCTAGTACGGCAAGTGATTGTTCAAGCAAGAGCCGGAGTTGATATGGTTGCGCCGAGCGGTATGATTGACGGAATGGTTGGCGAGATCAGACGCGGGTTGGATGATGAAGGTTTTACGAATATTCCTATCATGAGTTACGCGGCAAAATACGCAAGTGCATTTTACGGACCGTTCAGAGATGCGGCAGAAAGCGCACCAAAATCCGGAGACAGACGTTCATATCAAATGGATCCCGCCGCGTCTGCCGCACAAGCTTTAAGGGAAATACAACTCGACATAAATGAAGGCGCTGACATAATAATGATAAAACCGGCTTTAGCATATCTTGACATAATAAGGTTGGCAAAAGAGCATTTTGACGGAATTCCGATTGCGGCTTACAACGTCTCTGGAGAATACAGTATGGTCAAAGCTGCAGCGGAAAGAGGTTGGATAGACGAAAAAGCTGTCGTAACAGAATCATTAACCGCAATGTCCCGCGCAGGCGCAAGTATCATAATCACATATTGGGCAAAAGATATTGCGAGTAATTTGATACATTATACTAATCAAACTTGAATTTTAGTTACATTAATTAGACCTTTTCTCTAACCTAAAAATACATCAACGAAACAAAAAAACTACAACGAAAAACCGCCTTTAACTCCTCCGAGACCACCCCTAACCCCTCCGATGGATGGGAATAAGAAGACGCCTCCGAGGGAGGCGAATTATTCCCCTCCTTCGGAGGGGTCAGGGGTGGTCTCCTACAGGTTAGCGAAAAGGTCTA
>JAITDV010000358.1 GCA_031282385.1 Planctomycetaceae bacterium
CTCTAACCTAAAAATACATCAACGCAACAAAAAAACTACAACGAAAAACCGCCTTTAACTCCTCCGAGACCACCCCTAACCCCTCCGAAGGAGGGGAATAAGAAGACGCCTCCGAAGGATGCGAATAAGAAGAAGCATCCGAGTGAGGCGAATAAGGAGACGCCTCCTTCGGAGGCGAATATTCCCCTCCTTCGGAAGGGTCAGGGGTGGTTTCCTACAGGTTAGCGAAAAGGTCTAGTGGACAAAATGAGTTTTTAGAAGTTACCATCTATGAATTCAAATGTGTATGTTTGATATATTTTTTGAGTACAACTCTTCAACAGATTTTAAACTGTTCACACTTGAATTTTCCTTTACTGCCGCCTGCTTACCTATCAGAAAGCAGGCTTTTACGCTCTTGGGTTACGCAATTTATAGTACGAGCAGTATAGGTGGTTGTAATAGATATTGACAAGTGGTATGATTCATCTTTCTGTTTTATTGTGTTTGCCTTTGTTGTGTAAGTTAGCGGATCATTGGCATACCTGACGATTCAATATTGCCGTTGGTATTATTGTAACGTTAATTAGTAACCATTAATTAGTATCGAGAATGACTACTCCAATCGAACAATACGATTCGTATATTGAACTTTATCGTAACGGTAATGTTGCTGATGCAGTTGCCGGTTTAAGAAAACTTAAAGAGTCTGCACCGGAATTTGCGTTGACTTATAACGCACTTGCCGCATTCGCCAAGAAAAACGGCGAGCTTGACGAGGCAATAAAATACGCCGAAGATTATTGTAAACTTACTCCGCAAGACCCGTTCGGATTCACTATTCTCAGTGCGTATTATTTTGAAGCCGGTGATCGTAAACGGGCTGAAGACGCTAACTATGAAAGTATTGCTATAAGAATTAAACAACAACAACAAAATATATAAATGAAATACAAAATTCTCATTGCTGACGACAATATTATCAATGTTGAACTGCTTGAAGCATACCTTGCCAGTGCAAATTACAAAAATTTCGATTATGAAATTATTACAGCGCTAGACGGCGCCGAAACTCTTGAAAAAGCCAACTCTGAAATGCCGGATTTAATTTTGCTGGATATAATGATGCCCAAAATGAGCGGATTTGAAGTTTGTGAAAAAATCAGATCAAATCCAAAAACCAATGGAATAATGATTCTAATGGTAACCGCATTGAGCGAACTCGGCGATATTGAACGTGCAGTAGTTGCCGGTTGTGACGACTATTTGAGTAAACCGGTCAACAAATTTGAACTTGTTAAACGTGTTGAAAATATGTTGAAGCTACATTCAATTACAAACGAACTTGAAAGATTGAAACAATACATCAACGAAATGGAAAAATAAAGTTTTCTGCCAACATGTATTCCATAACAGGACGAAAATTCCATTTTACTCTTTAATAACAAACATGAATTTCTAAAAATACACTATTAGAAAATTTCAACTGTAATATTGTAAATATAGTTTAAAATGGATTACGAAAATCTTATGCTTGGTTATAGGTTTGGAAGTCAAGTTACGTTTTCTGAACCTCCGCAAACTCCGCTTGGTATGGTTGGCAATTTGCTTGGGCGTTCAATAGGTAGTAGTCTTGAATTTATGGAACACCGTGATTACAACGCCGGTGATGATCTTCGGCGGATAGATTGGAATAGTTATGCCCGAAGTGATAGACTTGCTGTGAAACTTTTTCGAGAGGAAGTTAATCCGCATGTTGATTTGTTACTTGACGTTTCAAAATCAATGAGTTTAAACAAAACGAAAAAAGCAGCAGCGACGTTTGCGCTTGCTGGTTTTTTTGCTTCTGCAGCTGCGGAATCGAAATTTTCGTTTCGTATTTATGTTACGGATAATGGTTGCCGTGTTCTTGGGCGTTCTCATTTACCGCCGTTAGAGTGGGACAGTTTTGAACTTGAGACGTGTGTGTCGCCAGCCGACGCAATTCAACAAATGCCTCCGAATTGGCGACCGCATGGAATAAGAGTTGTTGTAAGTGATTTGTTGTTTCCTGCGGAACCGGTTAGTTTTGTTTCTCAAATCGCTGGCGATTCGGCTGTTACAATTTTCGTACAATTACTCGCCGAATCCGATACCGAACCGCCGGAACATGGCAATTTGAGATTAATTGACAGTGAAACCGCAGAACAACTCGAACTATACATCGACAGTATAAGTCGCGAAAGATACAAACGAAATCTTGCGCGGCATCTTGAAAATTATAATATTGCCATACGGCGTTACGGTGCATTTATGACAACAGTAATCGCCGAACAATTTATACAAAACGGAAGAATTGATGACTTGATGCAGATGGAATTAATCAAATACTCAAGAAACGTATAATAATTGAGAATCTCTAAAATTTTAACATAACGTAATATAAGTATATAAGTTTTCCTAGTTGGAAAATTTTTTTGTTGTAATTGAAAATTTAATCGTGTCTGAAATAATCCACTGGTTGACAGAAAAATTGCTGATGGTAATATTTTCGCCTTTGTGTTTTTTCGAAGCAATGCAGCATAAAGTTGGTTTTGCAACATAAAATTAAAAATTATTATTAGTGTTTTTTTGTCAAGTTGTTGTTATATTTTGCACTTTAAAATTAGTTTTTTGAGAGACAAAAGTAACTTTTGTAACATGACAAACGTAAACGCTATTTTAAATCGAAAATTCAAGTGTGAGCAGTTTAAGATGGCACTTGAATTTTGGAATTGCAAGCAATACAATATGCCGTGTATATTTGGAACTGTTCACACTAAATTTCGTTACATAAATTCGGCGGCTCAAGTACCGAAGTAAACTTGTATACTGCTCGTACTATAATTTGCGTGACTCAAGAGCATGAAAGCCTGCTTTCCGATAGGTAAACAGGTGAAGGCGAAGGTGAAGGAAATTAAAATATGAACAGTTTATAAGTTATTGAAATTTCCAGTGCGAACGGTTTGTAACTTACAAAACAATTTTTTACATTGTCCAAACTAACTAAATTCGGACAATATTTCAGTCAATTATGACCGATACAAATAACCATAATAATTACTCACAAGATTCTCACAATTCACAAGAAAACAAACCACCACAAACAAAATTAATAGTACCAGCGGCGATTTTTTTAATTCTTGTTTTGGCATTTTATGCCTATCTTGTTTCGCAAGGAATTCCGCAGAATTGGACAAAACAGGCGATGTCCTCTCACCATGCCGTTGGCGAATCGGCAAGTCATGTTGAATATGTCGAAGATGATGACACTATCGATGATGATAACGGTGATAATAAAAATTCACATTCACAACCCGTGATCAATAAACCAGACGAGTCGCAAAGTCATTCGCACGAACTTGATCAAAACAAAGAGCAATCTTATCAACATCCGCCTTATTTTATGGTGTTGCCTTTTGTGATTTTATTGTTATGTATTGCGATTTTGCCATTGATTCCTGCGGCGTCTCATTTTTGGGAAAGTAATTTGAATAAGTTTTTAATTGCGGCGATACTTGGAGTATTGACGTTATTTTATTATTTTTTTGCGTGTGATTTTCCGGTTGAGTTACATTGGCCGTTGCATAGTTTTGTTGAGCCGTCGCGCGGCGGTTTTGCGTTGGCTTCGGCGGTGTTTATCAATGCGATAGTTGACGAGTTTATTCCGTTTATTGTTTTGTTATTTTCGCTTTTTACGATAACAGGCGGTATTCGAATTGCGGGCAATCTGGTTGCGAGTCCCTTTGTCAACGCTTTAATACTTTTTATTGGTTCGTTATTAGCGAGTTTGATTGGCACGACGGGCGCGGCAATGCTTCTTATCCGGCTTTTACTTGAGACAAATAAGGAGCGGCGTTACAAAGTTCATACGGTTGTGTTTTTTATATTTTGTGTTTGCAATTGTGGAGGTTGTCTTACGCCGCTTGGTGATCCTCCGCTTTTTTTGGGTTATTTGAAGGGCGTTGAATTTACGTGGTCGCTTAGACTTTGGCAAGAGTGGGCGTTTGTGAATTGTGCTTTGATCGGTTTATTTTTTATATGGGACAAATTTTGGTTTTATCCACGTGAGTCGGAGGAGATTAGGTTAGCGGATAAAGCGAGTACATCGGGTATAGTTTTTTCGGGGCTTGTAATCAATTTACCTCTTTTGTTGGGGGTGGTTTTTGCGGTAGCGTTTTTAGCGCCAAGTAAGCCTTTCCCGTTTACGGATTGGCATCCATGGTATTTTTTGCGAGAGGCTGTTCAACTTGCGCTTTGTACGATTTCGTTACTTTTAGGCGGCAGTGTCGTTCGGCGTGAAAATGGTTTTAATTTTATGGCAATTGGTGAAGTTGCGGCGTTATTTTTCGGAATTTTTATTTGTATGCAAGCTCCGCTACAGATATTGAATGTGGAGAGCAGAACAATTGTTAGCAAGGCGGAATCGCAACTCGGAATTGAAAAAACAAAATTATTTTTCTGGTCAACCGGTTCGTTAAGTTCTGTTTTGGACAATGCGCCGACTTATGTTGTATTTTTTGAGATTGCGAGAACATTGTCGCCGGACAAGGAATCGGATTTCAAAAAAGACGAATGGAAAAATACAAATTGGCGAGCAAAACTAGATAATGGTGATTTGGTGCGAATTGGAAATAACGGATTTATAGATTTCAAGTTGTTAGTTGCGGTATCACTTGGTGCGGTTTTCATGGGAGCAATGACTTATATCGGAAATGGACCAAATTTTATGGTAAAGGCAATAGCAGAACAATCAGGAATCAAAATGCCAAGTTTTTTTGGTTACATGCTTTATAGCTGTTTGATTTTATTACCGGTAATGATTCTGATGACTTTTATATTTTTGTAACGATAAATATTGAGAACTTGGCAAATTATTTTTAACTATTCAATTGCGGGATTCAATTGTTTAGGAAAAGGGAATAAACTGTTCACACTTCAAAAGTATGCTTTCTGATCGATAAGTTTATGGAAGTTGATTGTGTTGGGATTATTGGTATTGGGATGATGGGAGTGGCGATAGCGGCTGCGCATTTACGGGTGGGTTTACCGGTTTTATTGTACGATAATTCTGAGGAATCGCTTTCAGACGCTGCCGGACGTATTACAGATGAACTGCGATTGCAAGGATTATTGTATGATTCAAAATTAGTTGTGATTACGGATCGGCTTAATGATTTATGCGGTTTACGGATTATTATTGAGACGATACCTGAAAAGGTACGAATTAAACATCGGTTATATCGCAATTTGCAACAACTCTCTCAAACTGTAACGGATTCTAAAACGTTGCTTTTCTCAAATACATCAACTATTTCAATTGCAGCACTTTCGGAGCCGTTTTCGGAGGATTGGCGATCTTATTTTTGTGGTTTTCATTTTTTTCATCCGGTGCGAGAGCGTTCAATTGTTGAGATAATTGCGGGGCAAGGTACGAGTGAAGAGACGATTAAATTTGCAAAAATTCATGCGGAGCGGTTGGAGAAGCGGGCAATTGTTGTAAATGACGGTACGGGATTTCTTGTAAATCGAATTTTGAATGCGTATTTAATGTCGGCATTGAATTTATTTGAGTCTGGTGTATTGATGGAGCGGATAGAACGAGTTGCAGTTGAGTTTGGGATGAAGATGGGACCATTTCGGATTATGGATGAGATTGGTTTGGATGTGGTGTTACATGCGGGTTGGGTTTTGAGCAAGGCTTTTCCTGAACGGACATTAGGGTCGGATATTTTGGTTAAGTTGGTAGAACGACGTGATCTTGGACGTAAGACGGGACGCGGTTTTATGATTTATGATTCGCAGACGCAATGGTATGGAGAAGGGATACCGAATCCTGAAATTATTGTTACAAAAAAGAATAATAACGCTATAACAGACGAACAAATTATAAAAATTTTATTCGGCAACATGCGTGATGAGGCGTTACGATGTTTTGAGGATGGGGTGATTAATAATCTTGCCGACGCCGATACCGCGTCAATTCAAGCATTAGGATTTCCAGAATCAAAAGGCGGAATAACACAATTAAAACTGAAAGATTGATATTATTAAACTGTTCACACTTGAATTTTCCTTTGCCGCCCGCTTACCTATCGGAAAGCGGGATTTTACACTTTTGAGTCTCGCAATTTATCAACTTGTCCGAATAAGAAAAAAAATTAACTACTGTGTTACTATGTGTTCATGAAAGTGATTTATTTTCACTGGCATTTTACAGATTACTTAATGTCATCTGGTTTCGGTGTTGGTGTTTGTGCTGAGGCTGCATCAAGAGATTGACCAAAACGGATCCTTCAAACGACTCATATTCAACGGAGGAACCGCAAAAATCAATTTCTTATCCTCTGTACTAAACTCGCTTAAAGGAAACTCATGAAAACTATATCAGGCAAAAATTAACTTAAATTCATTGTTTAAGTTAGTTTCTTTTCGACTTATCAACAACATCGTTTCCGCTAACACTATACAATGTCAAGTTGAAAGAGAGACCACAAAACAAAACTATTATTAACATAGAAAAATTTTTACGCATAAATATGTTACCTTTCAAACCAATTATGTTGATAATATGTCAATTTCAATTTACAACATCGCAACTATTCAATTGCACAAAACCGTTGTCAATACATAACTTACAACTTATCAGAAATCAATTAATGACATTGACAATGTAAATACAAAGAACGTAACTCCTATAATATATTATTTGATACTAATGAATCGTTGCGCAATATCTACAAATTTTTATCGTGCAATCTATGGTATTGGGGTATAAATGTAATCATCAATTTGTTCATCCAATCTGTAGCGAATGGTATATTTTTCACCTGTTCTCGGAACCATTCTTTCTTCCAAAATTGCCCTTTTAACTTAGTCATCATATTGGTAATAACTTTTTTTGTTCGTGTTTATCGTGAATACGATTTGTTCCTCCCGGATTATAAAAAATAGTATTCGTTTTTGTATCGCGTAAAATAATAAATGCCTCGCAATTTTCAAGAGACCCTCTGCGATCAAAAATAAGGCTGGCATGGCAATTTTGTCCCAACAAGTCTAATTTTTTTTTGAATATCCGGAAATGCAATTGCATTTATCGCTTGGCGGGAAGCACATGGTGGGTATGCGGGATCATTTCTTAATTGATTATTAGACCTTTTCGCTAACCTGTAGGAGACCACCCCTGACCCCTCCGAAGGAGGGGAATTATTCGCCTCCTTCGGAGAGGTCTTCTTATTCGCCTCCTTCGGAGAGGTCTTCTTATTCCCCTCCTTCGGAGGGGTCTTCTTATTCCCCTCCTTCGGAGGGGTTAGGGGTGGTCTCGGATGAGTTAAAGGCGGTTTTTCGTTGTAGTTTCGAGCTTTACCAGAAACATATCATTAGTTCCGTATTTGTGTTCTATTTTAACTTTGTCAACTTGTACATACCAACCGCCTTCCTTATATTCGTTTGAAAACGGTGCATTTTTTGTTTTATTTACAACGATTTTATCCCATTTCAAAGTTTGACCTAAAAAAGCACCATGCTCGGTTTCGTCTGCTGAAACCGACATTCCAAAGTCAAATTTCTCATAAAATACTTCACTCATAAGCGGTGTTGTATCGAAAAATGAAATAACCGCGATCATACAGAGCCAACAAATAATTTTCCCAAAATATTTTTGTTTTGACATAGCATAACGTCCATTCGTAAAGTCGTCAAAAATTTCGTCTATCGATTCCGAAGGCAAAAGAGAACGCAAATAAGTATAAACAAAATATTCGCTAGCGTACAATTGGGGGTCATCAAATCTGGTAACATGCTTTTCTATGACTTGATCAAAATTAGGGTCTCCAATTCGTATCAAAGATGTTGATACAAAAAAGTCATGGTTCCTGGGTAATCCCTAGCCCAAATCGGTTCATCAAGTCTTACAACCAAAGCATTGATTACTTCTGGTCGATTATCTCTAATACTACCTAGTAATTCGACTGAATGATAAAATATATTCATACTCGTACTAGGATGTTTTCGACTAAAATATTCATTGTCATCTGCAATTATCTTGAGACACTTTTCAACAGTAGCTGTATCATTGTAATTAACATTTTCGGCAGCAAATAGCTTACAAAATGTAAAACAAAAAATTTGACTGAAAATAAACACTATAAAATAATTTCTCATAAATTACCTTTAATTATTGGATTAAGTTTTTTGTAATAATTTAGTGGATTTGTTGTTTTGAGCTAATTAATAAATCTATTTCTAGCCGTGCTAGCGGCA
>JAITDV010000361.1 GCA_031282385.1 Planctomycetaceae bacterium
GTGGTCTCCTACAGGTTAGCGAAAAGGTCTATTATCAAAATTAATTGACAAGGAGTACCCATTCAGATGCTCAAACGAACTCGCCGCGAACAAGTTGGCTACCATTAAAACAACAAAAATTTGTCAATTGTGTAGAAATTTCCGTATAACTGTTTGCATAATTCCGCCGTTTAGATAATATTGCAACTCAATCGGCGTATCAATTCTGACTTTTACTTGAAATTTTATTTCACTAAACATGTCTTTTGAAACTTGACGTTCCGCTGTAATTACCATCATACTGTTTGGTTTGAAATTTTTGTCTATTTCAGGAATCGTAAATTCTTCCTCGCCTGTTAAATTTAACGATTGCCAAGTTACATTTGGCGGAAACTCTAACGGCAAAATTCCCATTCCAATAAGATTGCCGCGATGAATCCTTTCAAAACTTGCCGCAATTACCACCTTAACACCAAGCAACGCCGTTCCCTTCGCCGCCCAATCCCGACTGCTGCCGGTTCCGTATTCATTGCCCGCTAAAACAATAAGCGGAATTTTTTGCTCTTTGTATTTTGCCGCAGCTTCATAAATCGTCATCAATTCGCCACTCGGTAAATACCGCGTTAATCCGCCTTCAACTCCGTTGCCCGCAAGCAAATTTTGCAAACGAATATTTGCAAACGTACCTCGTACCATTACTTTGTCATTTCCGCGCCGCGCGCCATAGCTGTTAAATTCGGACTCGCTTACTCCCGCATTCCGCAAAAATTTACCTGCCGGTGAATCTGCTTTAATTGATCCCGCCGGCGAAATATGATCCGTCGTTACAGAATCACCAAGCAAAACAAGCACTCTTGCACGAAATATCTCCGCCGAAACATCCGGACACGTCAACCGCATGTCAGAAAGAAATGGAGGTTCTTGAATATATGTTGAAGCCCGATCCCATTTGAATAATTTTGAAAGATTTTTTGTAACAGATAATCCGCCAACCGTTCCGCCGGCAGATTTTGATTCGGTCAAAGATAAATCCGAACTTGTTATCAAAATATCGTCCGCAATAGTATTCCATTTTTCATTTGAGGTGAAAACATTTTTGTAACGATTATTATACATCTCCGGCATAATGGATTTGCTTACTACATATTCAACCTCCTCATCTTCAGGAAAAATATCACGCAAAAAAACCAATTCTCCATTGTTCGCCGTTCCAATTGGTTCGTGATCAAAATCAATATTGACGTTGCCGGCTAACGCATAAGCCACAACTAATGGAGGTGACGCAAGATAATTCGCTCTAACCAACGGATTAATTCGTCCTTCAAAATTACGATTACCACTAATTACCGCCGCTGCAACAATTCTATTGTCCAATATCGCCTTCTCTACTTCCGGCAAAAGCGCACCACTATTACCAATGCAACTCATACAACCATAACCGACAACATGAAACCCAAGTCTCTCAAGCGGCTCATATAAATTCACTCTCATAAGATAATCCGTAACAACCCGCGAACCTGGCGCAAGACTTGTCTTGACAAATTTCTTTACTTTAAGTCCGCATAAAATTGCATTACGTGCAAGCAGACCTGCGGTAATCATAAGTTGCGGATTGCTCGTGTTCGTGCAACTCGTAATCGACGCAATTACAACCGAACCATGACGCATCTCGCCAACTTCAGTTGTCACCGTTTTTTGCAAATCCGAATCAGGAATTTCAAAACCGCGATCTTTTATTGGAGTTGACAATAATCCGCTAAATTTAGGTTTCATTTTCGCAAGAGAAACACGATCTTGCGGACGCTTAGGTCCCGCAAGCGACGGCTCGACAATACCAAGATCAAACGATAAAACCTTCGAATAAGAAGGAACCGCACACGACGAATCACGATAAAGAAATTGCTCTTTACAATACGCACTCACGACATCAATTTGTTCAGTTGATCTGCCTGTTGCCCGCAAATAATCTATCGCCCGTTCATCTACCGGAAAAAATCCCATCGTCGCTCCATACTCCGGCGCCATATTCGCAATCAACGCTCGATCAGTCACCGGCATTGAATCCGCTCCCTCGCCAAAATACTCAATAAACTTGCCAACAACGCCCTCGCGCCGCAAAAATTCCGTCAACGTTAAAACAAGATCAGTTGCCGTTACACCGCGCCGTAACTTGCCCGTAAGCTCGAAACCAATAACTTGCGGCATAAGCATATAGTAAGGCTGACCAAGCATTACCGCCTCCGCCTCAATTCCGCCAACTCCCCAACCCAAAACACCAAGACAATTTATCATCACCGTGTGAGAATCAGTTCCCAAAACAGAATCAGGATAAATAATACCAACAACACGATCCGCCAATACCTTGTTGCCTGACAAATTAGCCGTATTGGAAATCGAATTTTTGTACGAAAAATCAGTTTGCAAATGAACAACATCCGCAAGATACTCAAGATTGACCTGATGAATTATTCCAACAGACGGAGGAATAACACGGAAATTATTAAGAGACTTTTGCGCCCAATTCAAAAGCAAATAACGCTCTTTATTTCGCGCAAATTCAAGGTCAACATTTTTGGACAACGCATCACTCGAACCATAAAAATCCGTCTGTATCGAATGATCAATAACTAAATCAACCGGCACAAGTGGATTAATCAATTCAGGATCACCGCCAAGTTTCAGCATTGCCGAACGCATCGCAGCTAAATCAACTACCGCCGGAACACCAGTGAAATCTTGCAATAACACACGCGACGGCTTAAAAGGAATTTCACACGAAACCGATAAATTTCCCTTCCACGACGCAAGATTCTTAACATCTTTCTCCGTTATCACCTCTCCATCACAATTACGCAACACCGATTCCAACAACACCCTAATCGAATAAGGAAGCGTTGTCAACTCAACTCCGATTTTTCGTAACGAATAATAACCATAATCTTTGCCCCCAACCGATAATACCTCCAATACATCAAGCATTGAATCTTAAACTCCTTTTAGTTTATATACTTATTGATTTTTATTTTTTCATTACCGACTACTTTTTAGAATTCGGTTTTCTTATTTTGTATCTATTGGGAACTTATAAAAACTCATTTTGCCCGTGAATTTTCATGAATTAAATTTATTGTCTAAACTTGTACGGACATTTTATCGTTGTATTTTTGCTTTTTCGGCAAGTTCTCTGAAAGTTCCTTTTGTCAAAAATTCCAACGAATATTCAAAAATTACTTCTGTTTGTAATAAATCGTCATGAGCCATGTAAAATAATATCCATTCAGCCGCACCTGCTAACTTTGTCCCTTCAACACTAACAACTCCGTCATCATCGCCTTTTATTAATCTCGAAAATCCTTTGTCGTTGCCGCGTCCTCCGGCAATAATTGCAAACTCACATTTGGGAATGCCAAGACTCCTATTTGTATCCGCCCAATGTAATCCAAGTTCATCTCCAGTTGTCCCCGCAAACATACGCACAATTTTGTTATCGCCTATCAACTTAGAAGCCAACTCCGCACCATGATTCGGCGGACCAAGCATGACAAACCGACCAATTCTTGCGTCCGGCGTAAACTTGTTCCGCTCCGCAACCGGCTCCGCAGCCGCAACCCATTTATCATCCAAAATACCACTCAAATACCGCCGCACAACTATACATCCTAAACTATGCGCAACAAAATCTATCCTACTCACATCACCAGATAAATTCCGCACCACGTTATCCAGAAGCCTCGCATGTTCAAGAATCGATTGAGTAGTTGACGGATACGTAAAATTGATAACATGATCATAAACTTTCTGCTCCCGAAACCATTCCGCAAGTTTCTTTGTCCTATGTCCACTCGAACCAAATCCATGCACAACTATCAAAACATTGCCCGACATTGGTTGTAACTTTTCCTCTACACAAATTTCATCAAGCCGCTTTTTACACTCCTCAAATGTGCCAAACGCACGCTGAACTGCACTGCCATCAATCAGACGATAATTACCAAAATTTATATTTTTCTGAATATGCCATTCCCGAAAAAAAAGAACATCACCCCAAAATAAATAACCGCCATTAGTCCTAATCGGAACCTTCTCATCAAATCGCCGCCACACACCAACATCAGATTGACCATAAAGCAATTGACCACAAACAAAAGTTAAAAATAGAAAAATTAAACGAAACATGTTTTTATCTCCATCATTTTTTCTTAAATATTCAGCCGTGTGTTATTGGTAAATATTTTGACCCAAGCCCAATAAATCCGTGTTGGACAACATATTTTTTGGAACGTTTCTAATATGTAACTATTCAATTGCGTGTCTCAAGAGCGTAAAAGTTTGCTTTCCGATATAGGTAAGTAGGCGGTTGTAAAGAAAATTTAAAGTGAGAACAGTTTAAACAATTGTATTTCCGGCAGCTTGTGATTGAATAGTTATTTTTTTTCTAATTCTTTTTTCAACTTTTCGTTTTTATTACTGATTTTTTGGATTAAATTTTGTCGGAATGAAATTAATTTTTGTTTTAGTTTCTCGTCGTTTAAAGCAAGAATTTGAATAGCCAACAAGCCCGCATTGCGTGCGCCTCCGGCTCCGACGCCAACAGTTGCAACCGGAATATCACCTGGCATTTGAACTGTTGATAATAACGAATCCAAACCTCCGCAAAAATCTGTTTGCACTGGAATTCCAATCACCGGCAACACAGTATGAGATGCAACAACTCCAGCTAAATGCGCCGCACCTCCAGCCGCACAAATCAGAATTGAAATACCACGAGACGCTGCCCTTGCCGCATAATCTCTAACTAAATCCGGAGTACGATGCGCACTCATCACATTCAACTCATACTTGACATCAAATTCATCCAGTATTTTTGCGACTCCATTAATCTTCTCCCAATCACTATCGCTTCCCATTAAAATTCCTATCGACATACTAAAATCCAATCTACTTTTCTTTGCCAAAAAATTAAAATTAAATATCAACTCGTTACTTGATAGCTCCTCTATTTAATTGCTCATTCAATTTGTTACTCAGTTGTTCTTCCTGTTGCAATATCAAACTCGGCAATACTTGGAATCAACATTGCAATAGTAGTAAAACCAAATGCAACAACAAGAACAACAAAAACAAGATGATACGCCCCAAGTAACATAGTTGTAATAATGTAGAAAACAGAAATCGGTAAAATAAACGACGCGGTAGCAATTGCCGTCGAAGGGTTTCTTGCGCCGAGAGTTGTGTAAAGTCCGATTCCTCCGCCAATCATGAAAGCCGAAAACGGTATTAATTGCGTCTCAAAAGAACCGCTAAACGCAACCATTATCCAAATACACGCCGCAACACCCACAAAAAGAAAAAAAACTATACCCAAACTTGTTGCCATTGCTGCTTTGGTATTATCATATTGCATTCCGATATAAACACCAACCATTGCAACAAACGCATACAAAGTAATCAATCCCGTAACCATAAAAAATAACATTTGCCCATCAATTGCGCGATGAAAATAAAGATAACCACAAATCAAAATCGGCAACAATATTATCCACTTCATGTTGAATAACACGCCGCCAAGTTTTCCAAACACGTACTCTTTGGGCGTAATATCACTAACAAGCAACAACTCAAACGTACCGGCATCTTTTTCTGATGTTTGCGAAGTAATTGCTTGCGTGTTGACCAACACAAGAGAAAGCAGAAATAACGGTACTACCGCCGCAGATAATTCTGCCGCTGACGGCGCCGCGTTGGTCAACAAAATAGAATGCAACACTTGAATAGAAATAACAAAAAATGCAATAAATCCAAAATGCACAATCCAAATTCGTCTGCCATAAGCACGTGTCATAATTTCACGCCAAACAATAGGATTATCCCATGTATGTCTAGTTTTGTTGCCAAGCCAAATCGATAACCAATCTGACAACCTACCAAGCAAACCGGTTATATCTTTATTATTTGTTGGTGTACTTTTGATGTTTTCTTTGTTTCTATTTTCTTTGTGCCATGTATCTTCTTCAATGGTATTGACACGTAACTCACGAGATGGATTCCAGTATCTTACCATCATAATGGCGTACAAATTAATTAGGATTGCGATAGTTCCGCTTGCTATTAGAAATCCGGCAATAGGACCCGGAATATCAAAAAGATTGAATGAATTATTTAATTCGACAGCTGGTCGTGAAGCAACAAGAACAGCACTCCATGGACTCAATATTGGAGCGAGTTTTTGATTGATGTTGTGTATATTTATATCGGGAAATACAAAACCAATAGTTTCTCCAACACTTATCCAAAGAACTAAAATTATGATTGTGGTTGCAATTGCTTGAAAAGTTTTTTCGCGCCAAAGAGCAACACAACTTCCAAGACTGCCACAAGCAAGCATTGCAAATAACGTTACCAAAAGTACACGTATAATTTGATAATATGATATTCCGCCAAGCAATGTAATAGTCATAAAAATTGGAATTGATATGGCGAGCATCATAAAGATATTGAGGAGACTTGCGAGTAATTTGCCAAGAACAAGTTCGCTGTTAGACATTCGTGTTAGAAGCAGAAGTTGCAAAGTTTTTCGTTCTTTTTCTTGCCCTACTGCACTTGCGGCTGTGGTTGCGGCGAAAAATATTGCGAGTACCAATTGAATCGGTGCAAGAAATTGGAATAGCATTGTTCCAAATCGTGCAAAATCGCCCGGATCAGTTATTAGCTGTGTACCGCTAATAACAAGCCAAGCCGTCGCAATCAAAAGCGACATAACTCCAGAATAAATTCCACGTGCAATATAAGTCCAATCACGACGCGGAACAATTGTCAACTCTCTAGTAAATACAGGTCCTACTAACATCTCTCAAGCAGTCATTTGACTGGTGTTTATTGAATGAGGTAAACTTGCGGTAAATTGCCGCTGTACTGTTCGCACTATAAATTGTCTGTCTTGAGTCAGGCAATTTATAGTACAAGCAGTACAACGTGTGAACAATATATTAGACCTTTTCTCTAACCTAAAAATACATCAACGCAACAAAAAAACTACAACGAAAAACCGCCTTTAACTCCTCCGAGACCACCCCTAACCCCTCCGAAGGAGGGGAATAAGAAG
>JAITDV010000401.1 GCA_031282385.1 Planctomycetaceae bacterium
ATTTGATTTTCCGGTTGTACACGCAACATGTAAACCGAAATATTTTTTAACTCGCCTGAAAAACTTATTGTAAAATTACTGAAATCAGATTTGACGTTTTCGCCAATTTGTTGATAAGAATCTAGCGAAAACGGAATAAAGAATGTATCCTGATTAGGATTTTTTGATAAATCAATTTCGCCTAATATTTGCGCCGTCGATTTGCCGTCAATTGTATGATTCAATTTTACCGTAGTTTTTTCGCCGACCGTTTGCGATTTTTTCCAACTTATAAAAATATTAAAATACGCATCCGGCAAAAGATTATCAAAAATGAAAATTGTTTGACCGTCTTTGACGTTAAAAGTGATTTCTTGCAAAACGCCTAAATATGTTGTTTCGGTTTGCGCGTATTTATTGTACGAAAATGTTTTGACAACACCATCGGGCGAAATCGTCGCGGATAATTGACCGCGCCAGTTAAAAAATTGTCTTGAAATCGGCGAAGGTTCTTTGTCGCTAGGTTTGGGCAAGATTGTCGCAATTCGACGTCCTGGTAAATCGTATTTGTGAATTGTTTTATTACCTGCCGCGTCAATTTCCGTTACAATATTTCCGCGTTTGTCGTATTCGGTTTTTGTAACATGACCGAGGGCGTTGGTTATTTCAATTTGTTGACCGTACAAATTGTATTTGTAACTTATTTTTTGTCCGGCGGGATTTATTGTTTCAATAAGTTGGTCGAATTTATTGTAACGATTTTCCGTTACAAGTTTCCGAATCGTTCCGCGCAGATCGTTGTCGGTTTGAATTATTTTGACAACTTTACCAAAAGGATTGTAAAAAAATTCCGTTTCAAAACCATACGGATCGATTCGTTTTGAAATATTTCCGGCAAGATCAAAAATCGTTTCCGTAACAGATTCGGGATGTTTGGGATCGAGAGTTTGTGTGATTGTTTTTGTTTGGCGGTCAAGTTTATCGTATTCGTAACGCGTAACATTTCCGAGTTGATCAATTGATTCCGCAAGGTTGCCGGAATTATTGTAACGATAAATCGCTTGAGGTTTGACTTCGACAATTTTTATTGTATCTGAAATAATTAAATTTTCCGTTTCAAGTGAAATATCGACAGTTCCATTTTTCGTTACAATAATTCCGAGCGATCTATAATCTTTGCCCGCAATCGGATGAAAACCTGCCGAAACTGTTTGATCTGCCGGTTTTGATAGAATAATATTGTTTTCAGTTTTGACTATATATTCTGACGAGTGCGATTTCTTTCCGTCCACTTTCCAACTTGCTAGAATTTCGTAACATTTATTCGGCTCAAGATTGGTCGCCGTCCAAGTCACGCCTTGGGGATCGTGCGATTTCAATTGAGCGTCTTTCAATTTAATATTGCCAGGCTCAAAATAAAATTCGGCAACAACACGATCAACCGGATCAAAACTTTTGCCATTGATAATTCCGAATTGATTTTTTGAATATGCTTCGCGACCGGCGTAATCGTGAAATATTTCTGTTGTTTGCTTATCGTTTGCAATTATTTTTGTTCGGCGATTTAGCGCGTCGTGATTATAAGCCGTTCGTTTTCCGGTTGCGTCAATTTCAAAAGTTAGGCGAAATTCTTTATCGTAACGAAATTCCGTCGTGTTCTTTTGCGGTGTGATTTTTTTTGAGAGTTGACCGGCGTCGTTATATTCGTAGTGCGTCCTGTTGCCGGCGTTATCTGTTTCGCTTATAACTTGACCTTCCGCATTAAATGTACGAAAACTCTTGTCCTTTACCGTCAACTTGAAACCGTTTATCCAATCGCCCGTAAGTTGATTATCGCTCAAATCATAAGTCTGGTTGGCAACCCATTTTCCTTTGACGTTACTAAATTTATGCATCCCGCGATAATAAAAAATTATGTCGTTGCCGTCCTTCACCAACTTCGGCAAAAGCCCAAACACCCAACCTTTACCAATTGCGCTGCCGCTATTATTAAAAATTCCTTGCCGTCCGGTTACAGTCGATTGATCGCTAGAATTGTCGGCGTAAATTCGCGTAATAGTCGCCTGCCAATCATAGACGCCAGTCGGAAGACTTTTTACATCAACCGGAATTGAAAAACGATACGATTCGCCCGCTTTCGCATTTTTCGTATCAAAAAATATCGTCTTCGGCTCTTTGAACAACAAAGGTCCATATTGCAACAGTTCAACTTTGACAAGATTAGGCGTTTTTTGTTTTTGATTTCGCGCGACTTTAATAACTTTAGGTTTCACGATGGGCGTGAAATATAATACGCCGTTGCCGAAAACAGTTTGTTGTCGATGATTGTTGTCAAATCCCATTATGTTCTCTTCGGCTTCTGTTACGATGTAATCAAGCGTTGCTTCGCCTTGACCTGCGTTGTGAGAGAAGTTTTGAACGCGTGCGTTTGAACCGGATGCAAACGCCATAACGCCAAGACCGCCAAGTGCTTCGTTATAAGAAGCCGTTGTCGGCGCGGGGCAAGAATGGTCGCTACATTCTTCACATGTTTCCTCCATGCAAATATCAGGGCAAGGTTGCGGAGTAACATCGTCGGTAACCTCAATGGTTTCCATATCAAAACCGGAACCGAAATAGTTATGAATTAATTGTAGTGGAACCGTCCGCATGGTTTTCGGTTGTTGAAAAGGAGATAGATGCGGTTGCAGTTGTTGAATAATTGCCTATAGCATTAAACGTTACAATATATCCCCATTTCGGCGAATAGCCGTCAATATTTACTGATTTACCAACCGGCATAAATGTCCAAGTTGAATTAGGCGGCGTCATTTCCGCATTCGGAATTGGATTATTAACATTGGCGGAAGCTATTACGCAATAAACATACTGTTTTGGATTCTCGCCATCGGCTTCAATTACTTTAATAGGAGTTATTGATTCAATAGTTACCGTAACGTTCAATGTATGATTGGCAGTATAGGCAAAAGGCACTGCAATAAAATTTATCGTAACGAAAAATAAGAAAAATAAGAATGTGTTGTAAAACGTTCTCATAGGTAAAGTAAATAAACGTTGTAAAAAAACAGTTAATTGTTAAAAAAATCACTTTTATTGCAAAACTCAAAAAACACCAACCATTAATGGAATGAATTGTAGCACAATTAAAAAAACCTACAAGCATCCCCCCAAAAAAATTTTATTTTTCCCACGCCTTCCATTCAACGGAAATTACAGATTCTCAAAAAATATTGTTGCGCCGGATCGATTTGGACCTAACAATTGTAGTCCTGTTCCGTTGGTGCCGATGGGAAATAATTTGCCAACGCATCTGCCGAATTTGCCGTCAAATTTGATCAACGACATTATTGTAACGAAAAATAGTGAAGTCGAAACAATCTGGATTGCGACAAATGCGGGACTTGTGAAGTTGAATAATGATTTTAGCAAGTTCGATTTTTAGCGCGGCAAGGATTATGCGGACAAAGTTCGCGGACTTTACGGCGGTGCGCCGAAAGATTGGAAACAGGTGCCAAAAGAAATTATGGATCAATTGTTGCTGGAAGATTATTTGACGTGTCTTGCGGAAGACGAGCAAGGCGTAATTTGGATTGGAACAAGACAAAGCGGATTCGCCATCGCAGATTCAAAAACCGGCGCAAGCGCATCTTCAAAAGGAATGGGTTTGCCGGATAATTTCGTTACAAAAATTCTACATCTTGGCAACGGCAATTATTGGATCGCTTCAAACGGCGGAGGAATAGTCATGCCAGTGAAGCCGTTCAAGTTAGTTAAACGAGAACCATTGAAAACAAGATTCAACAATGCCAAAATATTTTCTGTTGCGCAAAATGATTTCCCAAAATTGCCCTCAAAAATAAAACCGCCGACAATCGATGAACTCAAAACAATGCAAGAGAAACTTGACAGAGTTAAAAAAACCGTTGCCGAAAATTTACGCTGCTTACTTCGACGAAGACTGGAAAACAAAGGGAAATTGGCTCGGAAGGACAACAATAAATTGGGCAATTATGTGTGCGGGAGCTTCGCCGTTGGATCATGAAGTGTTGATGTGTAAGGATTTATCGGGTCGAATCGTTTATTGGTCCCAACGCGACATCTGACGATACGATTCGGCGTTGGTGTCATTGGAGCAAAACCGACAACCCGAATTCCCTTTGGAATCCGTTTAATGGTTATCGTCATCAAGCGGAATGGGATGATCATGGTGAATCTTATCCTTGGTCGAAGGACGGACCTGATATTTGGTATCTTCTTGAGATACGACACAAAGGAATGTTTCGACTCGGAATGTATTTTTTCAACAAAGACGGACACGGCGGAGCGAATCGTGTACACGACTACACAATAGAAATTTATCCGGCGAATGGACGATGGGAAGGTAATCCGTATGAAAATTGGAAAAGATATTCGTTGGCAGCGGAACGAACAGTATGGACACAAAATCCGCTTGTCAAAAGTCGCGTGAAAGATTTTTGGGGCGGCGTTTACAAACAGTTTCTACTCTCCTGCGAAGGATATTATTTTGTTAAAGTTGACCGAAATTATAGTTTCAACACGATTCTTTCCGCAGTCATTGTAGAACGTTTGCAAGGTAAACCGACGATTGATGAGCCGATTGGTATTCCTTTCGTTTCGCTTTATTTGCCGGAAGGAAATCCGTACAAGAGACCGCCGAAACCATCGCAAAGTTACGCAACGGAGGAAGGCCGGCGAATCGGACGTTTTTGGAAAACGCTTGACGAGGCTTACTCATACAAAGGGGGATTGACTTGCAAAGGAAGAAGCGGATCATGGTATATCGATTGGCGATGTCGCAGTCCAATAACAGTACGGAAGTTGCTCAAACAGCAAAAGCGTTTAATTGGAAATTAAATCTGTGGGACGAGCAACAACGCAAAGAATGGAAGGAAACAATGGAAACCGCATTCAAGACATTATACAACGACAACGAATCACTACGTAGATCAATTGAATAACAAAAAAGGAACCGCCCAAAATCTTTTTGGATCGGCATAAATGGCAACGTTAGGTAGTTTATTTATTGAAAGGAGAGTATCAACATGCTGAGATTAAGTACATTAATATTGGCATTCCTACTTATTGTGGACTTATTGTGGGAGAATCGTTTGCGCAAGGGACAGTTTATGTCGATGTAAAGCAAACGAGTCCTACAAATTCAAGTGGGGCAGTTCAGGTAAGAGTTGGTAAAAACGTCAATGCGACCTATTTAGCAACCGCGAAATACAATGGTCAGCCGACGCTTCACAAAGAAGAAAAAATTCAGAGTACCGCATGGAAATATTCGGTCAGTACAGACAACAAGGTTGTCTATAATCCACAATCGGGCGATGTTAATTCAGTAACAGTCTCGGCGAAAAGTGCCGAAGCTGGGACGTACACAGTTACGTTCACATTCAAGGTAACCTTCACGATCAAAACGCCCGTAGTGGATAGCCAAGGTAAATATCAGTACGACAGTAACGATAACCAAAAATTTACCAAGGGAGTGGATACGATTTTACATTCACATCGCCCTTATGACCACGGGGAAGGGAAGAAAACTTGGCGTATACCATTTGAGTATTACAACAACGAAGATAAACATACCTCAATATTGACTAATACGCAAGAAGCAATTTTTGATGGAAAAGGCAGATGTACATCGTCAAAATTTGGTGAAAAAGCTACCTATGGTCCCAAAAATGTCCAAAAATTACTAGGATTTATACGAGAAGGTATTTCATATCGCTATTTGGATGGTTGGGAATACAAATAATATACTACTTTAAAATTGTCATGCGATTTTATATTCATATTTTACTTGTTATGTGTTTTGTGTCATTTCAAATGACTATCATTGCGGCTCAGGTTGACTCTGAAAGAGAGGAGAAAATTAAACAACGTGGGAATATCTTAAAACAAGATTATCTTATTTATAAATTAATTAACGATGAATCTGTTTCTATTGAGCGAATATTAGCCGAAGTAAAGAAAATGGAGGATATTACAAAAGATAATGATCTTTTGTATTTAGAGTTTATGAAAATAGTTGTAGGACAATTACAAAATCGAAGTGATAATGAGATAGTGACGGTAAAAGCAAAGGAGATTATCGCCAATGCCGTTTTTATGACTTTGAAAAATGAAAATTTTAGTTTTGTGGAACAAAGTGACGTATTATTTAATCAGTTTTGCATAGCACTAACTTTTCAATTTCGTCTTCATAAAACGGCAACCTTAACAGACTGTGATCCTGAGTCGCGACAAAAAAATGCCAGTAGATTATTGGAACTCTATCAACTCCAGATATCGCAAATCGATGAGAATTATAATCCGAAAGCAAGTGAGAACTTTTTCATCATGAATGGTTTTATACCGCCTGCATCTTACAAGGGACCATACGATTCTGGGCAAGACATGAGTAATGTTGATGATAAAGCGACACGTGAAGCGTATAAAAAATATAAGGAAGACGAAACTGCAAAACTAAATAAAAGATTTGTACAAAGGAAAGCTCGTGAAGTCCGTGATCACTACGCAAAAAATGTGCAAGAGAATCTTGTCGATGCCTATTCATTGTTTCCCTATAGGACGGCAGAGTTGGAACGAATGTTGACGGAGAAAAAAGTCGATCTTGAAATGTCTCGAGCTATACTTGACGCTGTGCGAAAAGTTGAAAAGGAAAATCCTGATAAAGGTTTTCGTATCTGGTTGAGTAATGATAAGATGTTTAAGACGGAAGCGAAATTGATTTCGAGTAACAAGGATAGCGTAACCATTGAAAACAAAAACGGCAAACAATCAACCATCGAACTTTCCGCCCTCCGAAAAGAAGATCAAGATTTCGTCAAAAGACAACTTGAACCTGAAAAGAAAACGATTGACGATGAGAAGGTAAAGAAGGATTAACACGAGTCATTGCGCAAGTTAAATTTGGTTTGCTAATAAAGGTAAAATTATGATCTTACTCAAAAAATCTTTTTTTGTAACGATAATTATTTTGACGATTATGATTCTTTCAAATCACTCAATTGCTCAAAATAAAACTGAACCGCGCGTTAAACAAATTGCCGGTCTCAATGCGAAATTTGTTTTTGCTCTAATCTCCGACGGCAACGGCGGAGCTTGGATTGGGACGGAAGATGACGGCGTGTTTCATTGCAACGTTGATGGAAAAATCTTGCAATTCACAACCAAAAACGGTCTTGGTGATAACAACGGTTACGCTCTGGCAATTGATAAACTTGGACGACTTTGGGTTGGACATTTACATTCGGGAGTTTCGGTGTTTAACGGGAAAGATTGGAAAAAATTATGATGTTGTTGATGGACCGATTGGAGAAAGAATTTTTGATATTGAAGTTTGTCCCAAAGACGGCGATGTCTGGATGGCGACATCGGATGGCATTACTCGGTACAAAGTTGACACTGACGCATGGGAACATTTTACACGTGAAAACGGTTTGCTTGAAGATCAAGCGTCAGCTCTTGCGTTCAAAAATGATGGAACATTGATCGTCGGAACTCAATGTCATGGGCTTGCAATTTTTATCCGTAATCCTATCAACGGAAATTACAAATTCTCAAAAAATATTGTTGCGCCGGATCGATTTGGACCTAACAATTGTAGTCCTGTTCCGTTGGTGCCGATGGGAAATAATTTGCCAACACATCTGTCGAATCTGCCGTCTAATTTGATCAATGATATTATCGTTACAAAAAATAGTGAAGTCGAAACAATCTGGATTGCAACCAATGCGGGACTTGTGAAATTGAATAATGATTTTAGCAAGTTAGATTTTTGGCGCGGCAAGGATTATGCGGACAAAGTTCGCGGACTTTACGGCGGCGCGCCAAAAGATTGGAAACAGGTGCCAAAAGAAATTATGGATCAATTATTGCCGGAAGATTATTTAACGTGTTTGACAGAAGACGAGCAAGGCGTAATTTGGATCGGAACAAGACAAAGCGGAACGTTGGTTGCCGATCCCCAAACAGGTACAAAGAACTACGGCAATGTTAAAGCGGTGGGTTATCCAGACAATTTTGTAACGAAAATTCTGCATTCAGGTGAAGGAAATTATTTAGTAGGATTTAATGGCGGCGGTGTCGTCATGCCAGTGAAGTAATTTAAATTTGCTGATTGGAAACCGTTGAGAACTAGATTTAATAATGACAAAATATTTTCTGTTGCGCAAAATGATTTTGCCAAATTGCCCTCGCCAATCTCTAAACCAACAAGCGTTGAATTGCGGAAGTTGTTTTACAAAATTAAAACAATTCCTTCAAAATCTACAAATATTTTGCCAATTGTTACGCTTTCTGACGATTGGCGGACGCAATGAGATTATCTTGATAATGTCGGTCGGGATTATACTGTTCTTTGCTCGCAAGCTGGCGGCGGATTCAAATTTTATACTGGATACCACACTAGTTCATTCGAATCAGCAGGATGGATTGGAATAAATTATCCTGCCAAAAATGATTCGTTGAGACATTGGGTACATTGGATTTCGTCAGATGATCGGCGGGTTTTGCAATGTTTTCATCTCGGCGGCAGAAAACAAGCCGAATGGGATGACCACAAAGAAAGTTATCCTATTACATTGGACGGACCGCATATTTACGGTACGTTTAAAGTACCATCCGGCAAATATATTATGTCATTTTATTTTTTTAATAAAGATGGACATGGCGGTGCAAATCGTCTTCGGGATTATATCCTGTCCGTAAAAACAATGAAAATGCCGAATGATATTTTTGAAAAACTTAACAAGGAAAAAAACAACGAAGAAAAATTATTTATGCAAAAACCAACAATTTCTAAAACGCGAATTTATAATTTTTTGGGCGGAGTTTATAAAAGATTTTATGTTGAAGTTCCGCCAGACGAAGTTGTTACTTTTAGGTTGGATTCGAATTATTCATTTAATACGATTGTCTGCGGTGTATTTTTTGATTCGGCAGGCGAGATGGAATCCGTGAATCCAGAAAACCCTTTGCCGCAGACCAGACAACCTGCAAATTTGGCACTTAAACTTAACGAACCGCTTGAACCTTGGTGGCGGCGAATTAATTTGATGGAGCAATTACTTTGCTTGCGAGATCGTAATTCGCGATTCTTTTACAGCCGCACCCGTCCAATATTGCTTACGAATATTCGAGCAACAGTAAACTTAAAAAACAATATTCCTACTACACCCGATCGAATTAACGCGACAGACAAAAAAATGATTCGCTCTGATGTTGCAACACTAATAAGATACACACAGCTATTCCAAATTACGGATAGAGTTGATTTTACAAACACAAAATATGAATTACACAGCTGGCAGGAAAGAACAAAACTCGGTCGTAATAAATGCGACAACTACGAATGGGATTGGAAAATTTTCAATAAATTTACAGAACAAGAACAAAATAAAGAATCATGGTAATTGCCAAACATACACAATATCGTCATTGTAATGTCAGACGCAAAACTACACAAAAATTTTTTATTTATAACAACAAAAAAATAGAAAGGAGATTTTTAATGAAAACTAATTACGTGAAACAAAGTATCATTTGTTTACTTTATTTTATTGGTATTGGGATTGCTTGTTTATATTTGCAATCATCAATATCGGCTGGAACACATACTGTTGAAGATTACACGTTAACGGTTTCACCTGGGTCGCCATCGCACTCGCCTGAAACACCAACTGTTAAACAAACCGACACAAAAGATAATTCCACTACATACCGTAGAATTAATGCTAATTTTATATTAAAAATAGAAAAAAGAACAGCAAGAGGAGTAGAATATGTTTCAAAAGATGTTAAATCATGTACGTATGAAATGGACTTATCGTCTAACGCAGCCTTTTATGATTCTACGCCATCGATCCTCAGCAAGTCTGGTGCTAGAGGTAATTATGTTAAAACTAATAAGAATTTTATTCAGCAGTTACTCATATTCTCGAAGCAGATACAATAGGCAATAAAATATTGCTTATGCGTGTTCGTGTTGAAATGAAAGACGGTACTAAATTAAACACATTTGCAACAATTTCGTTTTATGTATGTGAATATGTAATTACATTGTATTCTTATGTAGGTGATATAAATCAACGATTAACAACAAATGGCTATTTTTACGATATACAATACGTTCCATTGGATATTACTATGGCTATGATAGGAAGAACAATTGGTCATGCTACATGGCAGATAGAAGAAAGCGGTTCAACTACGCTTGCAACAACAGCCAAATGGACAAAATATGTTAATGTCCCATGCGGATATAGCGTATCCAGCGGCGGCAAAAATACTTTTATAGCAAATTTACGTATTTATCCGGCATCTAGGCTTGCAATTAATGCACCTGGCGACTTGATTAAAAATGATAAAACCGGTGGAACTAACAAGCAATTCAAAATGACAAAAATACAAGCAGAGAAAGCATTAGATAAAACTTTAAATATTGATACTACAAAAGCGGATTATATTTTACATTCAAATAATTGTGTCGATAATGCACTCGCCGTAGCAAAAGAAGGCGGAACAGTTTTTACATCGTCTTGTAAACGCAGTGTAACGATTTCGGATGGTACATATTCAAACACCGAGCCAATTGCATTACCCAGTGAGTTGGAAGTTGAATTAAAAAATAGAGAAGTATTTTCATGTTTGAGTTTTTCTGTTGTTATTAATTTTGAAAGTTCACTTACAACTGTTTAACTAAAATAAATTGAAATATTATGCATGAATATGATAATTTATAATTTGTATATGAAGTTTATGTTCCAGACAAAAAAGAGATTGAAAATGAAAAAAAATATTTATTATTTATTGACTATTTGGTTCTGGATATTTGTTATCATTTCCAAAGTGCACGCACAAGGAGACAAACTTGAAGATTTGGTTCCCAAAGCGACGGGAGAGAGTTATGAGAAAACAATAGAACATTTAACATGGCTAACAAAACAACTTCACGAAGGTGATAATTTCCATTTATTGAAAGAATATCCTTATCGTGGTTTTTTGCATGTTAAGAATGACCCAACTTTCCAATTTGATTTTTCCTTATTTTATGAATGTGAGTTAAAACAACAACATTATTTAGAATCTGCGGCACTACTCAAGAGAGGCTATTTAAATATTGATTCCAAAGAAAAAATGAGTTTATTTGTTAAATTAGTCTTTAAAAAATCACAGAAATACAGTGTGTATGTTTGGCAATTCCCGCCAGATCTTAATTTTTTGTTTTTTAACGATGAAAGTAAATTAGCCGGAATCACACACTCAGACGATGATGGGCAATATACCATACATATTGATGATAACACAAAAACAATAAAAAAAGAATTTTATGAATATGACAAAAAAATAAAACAAAAGAAGATAGCGATACGTGATATAGTCAAAAAAAAGGCAGATTTATCAGAACCTAAACAGCCTTTTCAGCCGCCGATCAAACTGGAACCGAATTATTGTACGAAAATTCCTGATAAGTTGATGCGTACAGATATTCGTGTTGTTTTGTCGCGGGCAGAGAGGTTGCGTCTTGCTGCAATTGCGGGGAAAGCAGAACCGTTTATTGAACATACGGCTATTGTACCGCGTGAACCTACGAAAGCAGAAAAAGCAAATCCTAATTTTGAAAGAATCACTAAATGGCGGGCAAATATCTGGGGATTCTATGCTGGTAATGATCTTGCTTTTTTAGGAGTTCACGGAGGCAGTATTCAAAACGATTGTGGTTGTTTTCTTGTATTTGACGATCAATCTCGGCTTCAACGTTATGCGGAAGGTGAAATAAAATTTGATTACAATTCAAGCGGACATGAAGTTGCTAAAACTGCAAGAGTATCTGATACCGGAATTGGTGTTGAAATAACATTTCACAAAAACGGTTATCCGTCAGAGTACAAGTCAATAGTAAAAAACCGCCGCTTCGGTCGTCAAATTAAATGGGACGAAAACGGCAACTTAATCTCAGACATCGATCAAGATATTCCATTGCCGCAAGATACACCAAACATACCTTAAAATTCCGTTACCAGACAAAAAAATTTAACTTTTTTTTGTTTGCGAACAAATTACATTAGTGTTTCTTTTGCAAGATTAATTATTCTTCCGCAGCCGTGTTGGTTGTTGCAGCGTGCAGCTATGAGATGTGGAATTTTTGTAACGATAATTATTTTGACAATCCGCATAATTCCGAATTATTTTTTGTCCACTAATTTTCACAAATTGATCACGAATTAAATTATCCTAAAATACTTCGCGTGAATTGGAGGAAATTCGCGGACAAAAAATATCGAACGTTTTCTGGCATTATTGTATTTATCTTAACGGTTGTTTGCATGAAAAAATCTTTTTAATTTTTCTTGTCTGATGAGGGGGATTGTATTAGGGGAAGAGATGTGTTATACTTCCGCAACCGCGTTGATTGACGCGATACAAAGTTGTGAGTTTTGGAATTTTTGTAACGTTTATTTATTTGCGAATAAAAATCGGAAGAAACATGGACATGCTCAAAAAATCTTTTTTTGTAACGATAATTATTTTGACGATTGTAATTCTTTCAAATCACTCAATTGCTCAAAATAAAACTGAACCGCTTGTCAAACAAATTGCCGGTCTCAATGCGAAATTTGTTTTTGCTCTAATCTCCGACGGCAACGGCGGAGCTTGGGT
>JAITDV010000411.1 GCA_031282385.1 Planctomycetaceae bacterium
CACTAAAACGAACCAACTCGCTGGAAATATTAGGTTCGAGTTGATTAAGTTTATTGTAAACAGACTGAAAGGAAACAGAAATGGAATCCTGATGTTGACGGTAAGAGTGGTGAATGGAATGGCTGGTACGCATAACCACTTCCAACATCAGCTCCATCAAGGTCGAAAATAACAAATGACGCTCGTATTGGGTGGGAATTTTTGGTTACTAAGGGTAATTCTACAAATAAGGGTTTGAATATTAGAACCGTTCGGAAAACGATGTTGTTCGCGTGAAATTGTTGGTCTTGGGTAACAGAATAGTTGACGATAAGAAACACACGACTGAATAGATACGATTTTCATTTTTGACTAACATAATTATTGTTACAATAATGCATCAAAAAAAAATAGTAATTCGATACACATTTCACACTCAAATTTATAGTGCTAAACGCCATTTTGCAAAAGTTCAGTTGGAAATTAATGACAACTATCAAATCGTATAAAGACCCGATAGCTTTGGACTCGCTTTTTGAACAAGCAATGGCTTGTGAAACGTTGTCTGACTTTGAACAAGACCTTGCCCATCGCTAGAATACGAATAGTTTGTATTATTTCACTCGAAATGTTGTATTCGTGTGAAATAATACAAATTGTTCGTACCTAATTTTTGGTAATCTGCGTACGATTTCAATATGTAACCTTGTCTTAAAGTAGTTAGTTACTAATTCTGAAGTGTGTTGTTTGAGTAAGAATCAGAATCTTGGAATAAATGAAAAATCCAGCGCAACTACCCACAATAATAACAACAAAATCAAAAACAAACCAACCCAACTCAAAATTGCTTGCGCTACGATATTTGGCGGTCTTCTGAATATTCCTTCATAAAGCAAAAACAAAACATGACCGCCATCAAGCGGCGGCATCGGAAGTAAATTTACAACAGCAAGGTTGGCGCCAATAATACACAGAAACAACAAATAAGCCCCACTTCCCCGACTTACAAAAGAATATGCGGATTGTACAACCAAAACAGGTCCGCCAAGTGCTCGCGGCGAAACCGTTCCATCATAAAATCGCTTCAGCGTAACATAAACAGTCAACGAATACTCAACCGTCTTGGCAACTCCAAGCCAAAACGCCTCGCCAAAACTCCCTGCCGTTACCGTTGCCTTCAACTCCGACATCAACAAACCGCGATCCGCCCGAAAATACTCCTTAGACTCATAAATCTCCACTGGAAATAATTCATTTGCCCCATCCGGCAAAATCACCTCAAATTGAACCAATAACTTCTTCGCCGCATCAACCTCGCTAACTTTGACGCTCTCGTCGGAATTGTCCGCTTTTGTCCTTGCAAGTTGCAACATGTTGTCCAAAATATACGGCAGCTCCACACGCTCGCCAACATCATAGAAAACAACCCCGTCACTCTCAACATAACTAAACGAATTCTTGCCAAGCAACGGCACACTGTTCACTAACTTCACCGAAATAATCCTACTGCCAATAGGTATCCGTTTTGCTTCTACCTGCGCATCCGGTAAATAACCCACAACCACAGGCTCCACATCCCACGCTAACCCAAGCGCAGTACTGCCAAGCGGATCCTGCATCGATAAAAATGAAATTTGAGGAATTATACGCACTGACCGTAACTCAACTATTATCGTTTCAATAACTCCATCAACATTTTTGTTCTCCTCATTGCCGACAGTTTCAACTTCGTCAAATTTAAATGCTGTTGCATTGGTTTGTACCGTAGAATCTGTAACTTTCGTTTTTGCCGTTTGCGTTGTTTCTGTTGCGTCAATTGTTGAAGGTAAGTCGATCAAATTGTTTCTTTTAATTTTCAATTGCACTGTTTTTTGTCCAGCATTGACTTTTTGCAAAACCATATAATTCAACTTCAACGGATCAAAATCCTCAACATCATCAATCGCAACAATCATATCACCAACCTTAATACCTTTTTTTGCCGCATCAGAATCAGGATGCACCGATGTAATCTCACCCATTTTGAACCGCAACCCAACTTCGCGTGTTGGAATTGCTGGAATTGTAACAGTTATTTGATCTTGATTTTTAGCTTCGTTAACTTGTGAATTTGCAGACTCTTTGTCCCGAACAAAAGTCATCTCAACAGGTCGCCCCCAATTCTCAAGCGATGCATCAAGATAATTGCCATAACCATCTATCGCCTTTCCGCCAACAGAAATAAGACGCAAATCGCCATACCGCAATTTGTCCAACGTCTCTTTGGAATAGAATTTTTTTGAATTCGTATCAACAGGATAATTTTTTACTTTTGACAAATTCAATTTAATACAAGGATTGAGTCCCATCATAGGCGCAATATCATTTGGTCTTTTTCGCGGTTTGAATTTTTTCGAGATCGTTTGCATTTCGCCGTTGACATTACGTTCAATAACAACATCTACTCCCTCCGCACCGCCAACCGCCGCCATATTCACATCCATAAACGCACGAACCGTATTACCATTGATCGATTTAATTTTGTCGCCGGTTTGCAATCCCGCTTCCCACGCCGGCGAACCGGGCAAGACATTACCCACTATCGGTGCCGTATCAATCACACCCGCAAGATACGCCGCCGTCGCACACACAATCGCAAAAATAAAATTCATCACCACACCGGCAACAATAATCGCAAGACGTTGCGGAACACTCTTAGACAAATAACTGTCCGGCGCAAAAACTGCTTCTTGCAACTCTTCAGCAGAACGCATTTCTGCTTTTTGAGAATTTATATTTATCTTAATATGTACAGGTTTATCAGGACCGCCAATACTGATTTGCGTGTTTTTTAATTCTGTAGTTTGGGATTCTTCGGACAATTCATCTTCGGTTTTTGTATATGGAACATTTTGTATTTTTGCGCGTTCAAGTTCAGCTTTCAATTCGCCCGGATTATCTTCTTGCCCAAGCATCTTGACATAACCGCCAAATGGAAACATACCCAAACCATATTCAGTATCTCCCCACTTAAACTTAAAAAACTTCAGTCCCCAGAAATCAAACCAGATGTAAAACTTCTCACATCTTACCCCGCAGAATCTAGCAACAATAAAATGCCCAAACTCATGCACAATAATCAGCGCATTTATGCCGGCAATAACCAACAGTACCTTTATCGTAACGTTAATTATTGTTTCAAAAATTGTAGGTTGTGTATTTGCGACACCCAACAGGGTTATTGCGAAATCCATTTTTCGGTCTCCTTTCTTGCCCATGTATCGAGTTCAAGTAATCTCGAAAGTGTTGGGCGTTTTTCAAAATTGTGATTCTCCAAAACGGAGATACAAGCGTTAACAATATCATAGAACGGTAAACGTCCGTTCAAAAACGCATTTATTGCCGTCTCATTGGCGGCGTTGACAACTGCTCCAGCCGTGCCGCCCTTGTCCGACACCGCGTAACCCAACGAAATCGCTGGAAAACGCTCAAAATCCGGCATGTAAAATTCAAGCGATACCTTCTCAGACCAATCAATCGGACAAACCGGTAACTCAAACCGCTCCGGATAATGCAACGCAATACTAATCGGAATACGCATGTCAGGACGACTCAATTGAGCAACCACCGAGCCGTCTATAAATTGCACCATCGAATGAACAATTGATTGCGGATGAATAAGCACCTTTATATTACACGAATCAAGATCAAATAAATAACTCGCTTCAATTATCTCAAACGCCTTGTTCATCATTGTTGCCGAATCAACCGTAATCTTTGAACCCATTTTCCAAGTTGGATGATTAAGAGCATCTGTAACCGTAACTTTTTTAAGCTCGTCAAGCGTCCACGTACGAAAAGGACCTCCGCTTGCGGTAAGAGTAATGTTGTCAATAACATTTCTGGGATCAGTATTGTAAACATTTTGCCTGACAGAAATACAAGCTGAATTTTGCGGATTGAGCGACAAATCGGAATGTTTGTTAGCTGTTTTATTCATGTCAGGATTGATCAAAGAGTTTGGATAATGTTGCATGCGCCAACTTTGCAATGCCTGCCAAACAGCACTATGTTCACTATCAACCGGAATCAAATTGCCTCGATTTTTCTCCGCAACTTCCTTAATCATTGAGCCGCCTGATACAAGCGATTCCTTATTCGCAAGCGCGACAATTTTACCCGCTTCAAGCGCCGACCAAGTTGACGCCAATCCGGCACAACCGCTCACCGCCGAAAGTACAATATCAATTTCAGGTTCGCGGACAAGCAAAGAAAGAGAATCTTGACCATAGAATATTTTCGTCTCCGACAAAATCTCACTCGGCAATTTCTCAAGAGGCGCACGATCCGCATCAGAATCCGTTACTACAATCCATTGTGGCATACGCATAATATTTTTTTGATTTTTGTTGACAGAATTAGTCGCCAATTTGTTGGACGCAATATTAGCAGCAATTTGCTGAAGCTGCTCGGCAAGAATGTTTGTTTGCCTGTTAACCGACAAAAGTACTACCTCAAGAGTGCCTTGCGATAACGCAATAACATCAAGCGCACTACGCCCAATACTGCCGCTAGAGCCAAGAACCGCTATTTTTCTCGTCCTACCTGATTCCAACATCATCAAAAAATATGATCAACTCTCAAATACAAAAAACAATAACTTCAACAAAAAATCCCAAAAAAGAAAATATAAAAAACAAGGCAAAGATTATCTGTCATTTAAACATTTGGTCAAGTACGGTCAAAACTCATCGTAATTAGTATCTATTCAGCGGAAAATTTTTTTATCGTGAAATGCTTAAAATTATTTTGAGCTAAGTTTCGTGGCAATGGACTGAAAGCCCAACCCGCCGTGATGCGGCGGGTTGTTATGCAATGTCCTTTCAGAACGAAATACATTTCAGATTTTATACTCGCAATTGAATAGATATCATGGTTTTATATTGTCTGGGCAATTGCAAATAAAATTTCCGCAACCAGGACAACCAGAACCGTATTTTTCTTGGACTGCTTTTGTCAAATCAATACCTTTGATATTGGCGATTGTGGTTATCCATGCGATTACATCTGCGAATTCGCCCCGCAATTCTGCTTCCGTTCCTGATCTAATTGCCGCCGCCAACTCGCCAATTTCCTCCATCAACCATAAAAATGTTGCTTCCGCGCCGCGTTCTAAATCCTTTTCAAAATACATCCGACGAATAAGCCCTTGAAAATCCGATATTGTTATTTCCGACATAATTCTTTTTCGTAAACTTTCGTAAACTGTCATTGAGAATCTCTAAACAGTTCACACTCTAAATTTCATTTGCCGCCGCCTGCTTGCATACCGGAAAACAGGCTTTAATGTCCTTGAGTCACACAATTTATTGTACGAACAGTATATTAGACCTTTTCGCTAACCTGTAGGAGACCACCCCTGACCTCTCCAAAGGAGGGGAATTATTCCCCTCCCTCGGATGCGTCTTCTTATTCCCCTCCTTCGGAGGCATCTTCTTATTCCCATCCTTCGGAGGGGTTAGGGGTGGTCTCGGAGGAGTTAAAGGCGGTTTTTTGTTGTAGGTTTTTTGTTGCGTTGGTGTATTTTTAGGTTAGGGAAAAGGTCTATTGCCTTATGCTGGTTCAATATTTCTGCTGACAATAAGTTGCCTCAACATCCAACCTACAACAATTGCGCCGATTACAAATATTATCAAAAATGGAATAAATGCTTCCCATGCAATTGGTAATGATTTTGCAGAATCAACATATTGACTAAGACGTGCGTTTTGACCGAGTTGACGTATTATTCCGAAACTTGCAAGCATTACAACTTGGGCAAGCGCAACTAATACCACAAATATTTTGCCTCGACAGCCAATACTCAATTTCATTGTCCCAATAAGTGCTCCGATAATCACCAACGCAATTGCCGATATAACAAAAAATACCATTTCCGTTGTAGATAATTCTAAAATTCCGGCTGAAACAAATCCTGTAATTTTGCAGCCCGCCGTTACACAACCAATCACCGCCAACATAACCGACGCAATAATCGTAACAATAAACGCAAACGAAATCACCCAATTTCTGTACTCAACATCATCATTGGTATTAACATCGCCGCCAACTCTTTTTTGTAACAAAAAACACGAATCTATAAGACTCCAGACCGCAGTTGTTACCAAGCTGATTGCGAATACTGTTGCCAGCCGAATCCAAACAGACGGATCATTCATGTTGTTTGCCAAGCCGGTTGTTGCGCCGTAAATCCCTGTGCGTTCCATTATCGGCAACCACAATTCGCCACGTACCATAAGCGTTTGACCATTGACAATCATTGTTCCAATCGCAATCAGACACAATGACGCAATAATACCGAATATTATTGTGCGGCAATTTTGGGGAGCAGAATTTTCGTTACGTTTATTTTCGTTGTTATTTTGTGTCGTGTTTGGTAATTGGGGTTTTGATGCGGATATGCTGAAAGCCGCCAGATAAACTGAGTAGTAGCCGATAATAAGAATCGGTATGACTGCGAACCAATGCCAAGCCATCAAAATAGTTGCGGTATAAAATGGCTTGTAAAATAGAGTTTGCGTGAACAGCAACGGTACGATTCCAAAATTGATTCCGATTGCGAGCATGATGGGCAATTGGGCAAAAATCCGGCGGGCAAACCGGTTTGAATTTTTCCCGTTCAAGAGCAGACACAAAATCGCCAGCGGCAATCCTGCGAACCAAATTCCCATTGGAATTGAATGAAGAACAAAACCTAACACTTTAAAAATTTGGGCGACTATATACAACATCTTTTTTAAGTTGGCAAAAAGTTATTGGCGGCGGTAAATAACACTTTCAAAAAAATCCTGTGAAATTAAATATACTCTGACTGATTGTACTATAATTTGTGTGTCTCAAGAGCGTAAACGCCTGCTTTCAAGTACGTAATCAGATGGAGGCAAACGAATTTTAAATTATAAAAAGTTTGAAATTCAATACGGACAATTGAAAACAAATACCGCAAATCTGGAAAATCAACGAGGCGTATAATTGTAGCAATAAATCACAAAATGTGAAGTTGCTCAAAAAATATTACTACTCAAAACAGCAAATCCAATTGTTCGGCAAAATTCATTTTTTTGACATAATTGTTATGACCATTTAATTGTTCGGGAAAAATAATTTTTACGTATTTTTGATAATCATTATATATTGACAAAAATTTCAAATTTTATGACCATTTAGATTATGCCAAACGGACTTCAAAACAGACAGAACAAAAAACAAGAAAAATAGTTGAGAATTTCTCAAATTTGTATTATTTCAGTAGAAATTTCGTTTTCCTAAATGAACTATAAACTTTAAACTGTTCATACTTTAATTTCCTTCACCGCCGTCTGTTTACCTATCGGAATGCAGGCTTTTACGCTCTTGAGTCGCGCAATTTATAGTACGAGCAGTATATGAAAGAAACCGCCGCGCAACTTAATACCGACTTCCGCAATTTTAATTTCATTTATGTTGCGCAAACTGAACGAAATCAGATGAAAAATTTAGTTGTCAATTCCGAACGTAATTCAATCATAACATCTCCGGCAAATTTAATATTTGTCCGTAATTTTTGTAACGAAAAATTACAGTATATGGGTTTTACGCTTATTGAACTTTTGACAACAATAGCAATTATTGGCATATTGATTGCGATTCTTTTACCAGCCGTTCAAGCGGCTCGCGAGGCGGCATATCGCCTAAAATGCAGCAGCAACATGAAACAATTCTCCCTCGCTTTTAATAATTATCACGATATAAATTATTCTTTCCCGGGCGTGTCCAGTATCATCAACAGATACGACTCGCCGCGATTTAATTGTCATGCCGTATTGCTTCCTTTTTTGGAACAGACGCAGCTTTACGCAAAATTCCAAGATAGTAATCAATCGCCTTGGGATGAATATGCGAATGTTCTTTTGCCGTTTTTTTTGTGTCCGTCTGATCCTTATTGCAAGTACGACGGTGCCGATAGTTCAAAACGTGCAAATATAGTTGTCTCAATCGGCGACTTCCCGCAATACTCAATGAACATACGTGGAATTATAGGCTCAGAAAAATGTGAAGAAATTGCCGGAATTAGTTATCCTTTTCCTTTTTCTTGGCGGAGTATTGCGGATGTTGCAGACGGTTTAAGCAACACAATATTGTGCAGTGAAGTTGCAGGCACAAAATCAGATACTGACACAAATGTTATCGGAGGAGTTTACACTTATGATGCTTCGGCGCATTCGGATGTGTTAGTTGCCGGAGTTGATTATTTTCCGAATAATTGTTACAAAAATGCACGCAATCCTTCAAACCGCTCACACCTGCTTACACGCAACAAAAACATAAAACGCACGTATCATCAATTTGACAACGCACTCGGTTATCAAATTTTCAATACAATAATGCCGCCTAATTCGCCGGCTTGTGTTAACAAAGGCGGCAGTGATCATTGTTGGGGATTTTATCCGCCGCAAAGTTATCACACAAACGGCGTCAACGCCGGTTTTTGTGACGGCAGTGTACGTTTTATCAATGAATCCATTGACACAAACAATCTGCCGTCAGGTAAATGGTACGGCGCAACAACAGAAAGTTGTTTCAACGGCGCAAGTCCATTTGGAGTCTGGGGAGCGTTAGGAACTATAAATTCCAACGATTGACAAGTTTAGACAATAAATCCTTCTACCCCGTAATTTACACAAATTATTCAATTCCTGAAAATTCGCGGACAAAATGAGTTTTTAGAGCTCCCATTAGACCTTTTCTCTAACCTAAAAATACATCAACGCAACAAAAAAACCTACAACAAAAAAACCGCCTTTAACTCCTCCGAGACCACCCCTAACCCCTCCGAAGGAGGGGTCAGGGGGTAATGCTGCTATAATTTTCG